>CAZCFC010000292.1:0-3874 GCA_964497815.1 uncultured Cypionkella sp. | reverse complement strand
CAGCTTTGCATAGGTTGCCAGCAGCTTTGGGTCCACCTCGTCCAGCGACTTCGGCTTGACGTCCATGCTTTTCGGCTTGGCGTAATAATACTGGTCCTGATAGTCGATTTCCGGGTAGTTGAGCATGGCCCAACGCGGCTCTTCCATCTTCACCCAGCGGCGATAGGCTGCCAGACGCCAGTCCAGCATCCACTCCGGTTCGCCGTTCTTCGACGAGATCAGCCGCACAATATCTTCGGACACACCCTTGGGTGCGTAATCCATCTCGATATCCGTGGACCAGCCGTATTTGTAGGTGCCAGACATGGCATGAACGGTTTCGATGGTTTCCCGATCGACGCCATCCCGCACTTCAAGTTCCACATCGGACATGTCTTATCCCTTCATTTTCAAGGCCGTGGCCTTTAATCTTCAAGCGGCACGCGAACGCAGGCGCTTGTAATCGCGGCCCCACGCTTCGGCAAAGCGCAAAACCTGTTCTGTCGTCGTCGCAGGCCCGATCGAGATGCGGATCGCTTGCCCCGCCTGATCGTCGTCAAATCCCATCGCCCGCAGCACCCGGCTGGCCCGTACCTTGCCGCTGGAACAGGCCGAGCCTGCCGAAATGGCAAACCCCGCAAGGTCCATCGCCATCACCTGGGTTTCGCCCTTCCAGCCGGGCGCGATCAGGTTCAGGGTATTTGGCAGCCGTGTAACTGTATTCCCGACTGAAATAGTCTCAAATCCAAAGCCCGACAATGCCGAATCTAGAATATTTCTAATTTCGGCCACCTGATCCCAGACACCATTGGCCAGATCACGCGCCGCCGCTTCGGCCGCCGCGGCAAAACCGGCAATCCCGACCAGATTTTCGGTGCCCGCGCGCCGGCCCATCTCCTGACCGCCGCCCTTCAGTTGCTGCGCCACATCCAAGCCCCGCCGCAACACCAGGGCCCCGATGCCCTTTGGCCCACCCAGTTTGTGCGCCGACACCAAACCCATATCGCAGCCCAGCCAGTTGAAGGCCAGCGGCAGCTTGCCAAACCCCTGCGTCAGATCGCAAACGGCGATGCCTTGCGGCAGGTCTTGCACGATCCCGGTTTCCGAATTGGCCAGTTGCAGCGCGGTTCGCGCCGGATCATTTACCGCCACCGCGCCATTGCCATCCACCGGCAACGACACATCGCACCACGCGGCCACGGCCTCATGCTCGATCCCCGCGCACGTCAGGCCACGCCCCGCGCAGGCCAAAGCCGCCGCTTCGGTCGCCCCCGAGGTGAACACGACATCCGCGCCTTCCGCCCCCAAAGCCGCCGCAATCTGGCCCCGTGCCCGCTCCATCAACGCTTTGGCGGCGCGACCTTCGGCATGGACCGAGGACGGATTGCCGACCAGATCCATCGCGGCCCCCATCGCCGCCCGCGCTTCAGGGCGCAAAGGCGTCGTTGCGTTCCAATCCAGATAGATCCGGCTCATAGCCCATCCTCTGTGCTCAAATATCCCGGAGGGGTGAGGGGCAAGGCCCCGAGGGGAGGCAGCGCCTCCCCTACCCTTCTTCGCAACAAGGCGGCCCCTTTGCGCGGCAGAAGTGACACCCGGCTCATTCTTCATCCACCACGCGGAACAGCGCCGGCACTGCGGGGCAAGGCGTCATGACGTTGCCGATCACATCCGACAGCCGGGTCTGGTGCAGGAACACATAGACATGCGCCGAAAGCCCCTCCCACAGCCGGTTGGTCAGGCTTTGCGCCCGCGTGCCAGACACGCCGCCGCTGGCCCCCGCGCCCGAATGCATGGCGTCGACGTTTTCCTCGACAGCCTCCATCACTTCGGAAATGCGGATCGAATCCGGCGATTTCGCCAGCCGATAGCCCCCGCCGGGGCCCCGCACCGCCTCGACCAGACCCGCGCGGCGCAGTTTGACGAACAACTGCTCAAGATAGGGCAGTGACAGGTCCTGGCGCTTGGCAATTGCGGCCAGCGACATCAGATCATCGCCATGCGCCAAGGCCAGATCGGCCAAAGCCACCATCGCATATCGGCCTTTTGTCGATAGTTTCATCCGCGCAACCCACCCAATGCCGTGACTTTCCATTGACGTTCGGGGTTCGTCCGCTTAACTCAACCCCAGTCCATGGGCGGCACCTGCCGCTTTAGAATGGTTCTAGGATATCCGAGCGAATTCGTCAACAAATCGCTCGCGAAACAGTACGGAGCGTACATGCCCGAAGTGATTTTCGCCGGCCCCGAAGGCCGTCTGGAAGGCCGCTATCATCCGCAAAAAGAGCGTGATGCGCCGATTGCGATCGTTTTGCACCCGCATCCGGCTTATGGCGGCACGATGAACAACAAGGTTGTCTACAACCTGCATTATGCCTTCTACAATCTGGGCTTCACGGTGATGCGGTTCAATTTCCGCGGCGTCGGTCGGTCGCAGGGCGAATATGACATGGGCATTGGCGAACTGTCCGATGCCGCCTCTGCCTTGGACTATCTGCAGTCGATGAACCAGAACGCCAAGCATTGCTGGGTGGCGGGATTTTCGTTCGGCGCGTGGATCGGGATGCAATTGCTGATGCGCCGCCCGGAAATCACCGGGTTCATTTCGGTCGCCCCTCCGGCGAACCTGTATGATTTCAGCTTTCTGGCGCCCTGCCCGGCCTCGGGTCTGATCATCAATGGCACCGCAGACAAGGTGGCGCCGCCGAAAGACACGGTCAATCTGGTGAACAAACTGCACGAGCAGAAGGGCATCACCATCACCCACACCCAGATTGAAGGCGCAGATCACTTCTTCAAGGACGAAGAAGCGCATATGAAGCCGATGATCGACACCGTCTCGGGCTATGTCAAACGCCGCCTGACCGAGGTGACACGCTAAATGTCTGTGCTGGAAGATATGGGCGACCAGTTGGCGCGCGATGTGATCGCCGCCATGGAAGAGCTGGGCGACGAGCGGTTTTTTGACAAGGTGTCCAAGGTGTTGCTGGACGCCTCTCCCACCATGCAAGAGGCGTTTCTGACCGCCTACCGCGTCCGCGTTGCCGAAAGACGCGGTCGCGCCTTTATTGACGCGGCTTTGAAAGCAAAACGCGAAGGCCGTGACGGGCCGAAGATCCATTTGGAAAGCGGCGGGCATTGACGGCACGGCTTGAGGCGCAGTTTGCCTTTCTGAACGAGGCAGACCGGCTGAAATCGGTGTTGCGGGCCACGACCTTGTGCGATGGCTCGCGGCGGGAAAATTCGGGCGAACATTCCTGGCATCTGGCGCTTTACGCGATGGTGCTGGCCGATCAGTCAGCGCCGGGTGTCGATATTTCCCGTGTCATCAAGATGTTGCTGATCCACGATCTTGTCGAGATCGACGTCGGGGATGTGCCGATCCATTCCGCCAACGGGCAGGCGCATGGCAGTACAGATGTACAGGCCGCCGAATCCCGTGCCGCTGACCGCATCTTTGGCCTGCTGCCCCCCGATCTCGGCATTGCCTTTCGCGCGCTGTGGGATGAATTCGAACGGGCCCAGACCCCGGATGCCATCTTTGCCAAATCGCTGGACCGCGTGCAGCCGGTGATGGCCAATCTGCAATCGGGCGGCGGCACCTGGATTGAATACAAGGTGACCGCAGAACAACTGGACACCCGCGTCGGCACCAAGATCGCCCGTGGTGCGCCGACGCTGTGGGATTGGGTGCGCGCCAATACCCGCGCTTTCTTTGGTTGATCTGCGACAATTCGGTATACCGTCGCATACCATCTTTCCTTTAGCGGATTTTTCAACTAAAGCCGTCACAAGCGAATCCAACAGCAAGGGGCCCAAATGACCAAGATTAAGGTAGCGAACCCCGTCGTCGAACTCGACGGCGACGAGATGACCCGGATCATCTGGGACTTCA
>CAZCFC010000291.1:0-3883 GCA_964497815.1 uncultured Cypionkella sp. | reverse complement strand
GGCAATCTACGGCGTATTGGCCGCCCGTCGCAGCAAACAGCGCCACGGCTTTATCGTAAAGCCGGTCTGGGCCGAAGTGTCGCTGATCGCCATGATCGTCGGGCTGATCATGGGATTCGTCGCCATCCTGAATTCCTCTCCCATCCCCGACGCCAAGCTGAAACGCATCTACGAGGCCAAAGGCCTGACCGTTCCGGACGGGTTCGTCGAGTTCCACGGGCTGCCGATTTCGGTCGTGATCCTGATCCTTGTCGTGGTTGCCATGACGATGGTCGGCCGCAAGACCCGCTTTGGCCGCTATATCTATGCCATCGGCGGCAACCCGGATGCCGCGGAATTGTCGGGGATCAACACCCGGCTGATGACGGTCAAGATCTTTGCCCTGATGGGGTTGCTGTGCGGTCTGGCGGCGCTGGTCGCCCAAGCCCGCCTGCAAAGCCACGGCAATGACATCGGCACCCTGGACGAGTTGAAGGTCATCGCGGCCACCGTCATCGGCGGCACGGCGCTGGCGGGCGGGATTGGCACGATCTACGGCGCGATCCTTGGGGCGCTGATCATGCAGTCGCTGCAATCGGGCATGGCCATGATCGGCGTTGACACGCCCTTCCAGAACATCGTGGTCGGCGGCGTGCTGATCATCGCGGTCTGGATCGACATCATCTACCGCAGACGGACGGGAGCCTTGAAATGACCACAACCACCCCCCTGTTGTGCGAGATGCGCGACATCTCGATTTCCTTCGGCGGGATCAAGGCCGTCGATCATGTCTCCATCGACCTGCGCCCCGGCGAGGTTGTGGGGCTGCTGGGCCATAACGGTGCAGGCAAATCCACCCTGATCAAGTGCCTGTCCGGTGCCTATCAGGCGGACCATGGCGAGATCTACATCAACGGCGAAAAAGCGAATATCACCAACACCCGTGATGCCCGCGCCCTGAACATCGAGACCATCTATCAGACGCTGGCCCTGGCCGACAATCTGGATGCGGCTTCGAACCTGTTTCTGGGGCGCGAGTTGGTGACGCCCTACGGCTTTGTCGATGACAGCAAGATGGAGGCCGAAACCCGTCGCATCATGGCGCGGCTGAACCCGAACTTCCGCAAGTTCAATGTTCCGGTGTCGGCTCTTTCGGGCGGGCAGCGGCAGTCGGTGGCCATCGCGCGGGCGGTGTATTTCAACGCCAAGATCCTGATCATGGACGAACCGACCGCAGCCCTTGGCCCGCATGAAACCCAGATGGTGGCCGAACTTATTCAGGAGTTGAAGGCCCAGGGGCTGGGGATTTTCCTGATCGAGCATGACATCCACAACGTGATGAAACTGTGCGACCGCGCGGTCGTGATGAAAAACGGCCACCGCGTTGGCACGGTGAATGTGAATGAAGTCACCGATGATGACATTCTGGGCATGATCATCATGGGCAAGAAACCCGCCAGCGCGATCTGACGTTGTCTTGGCAGATCTTGTTCGGGGCCGGCATGTTGCCGGCCCCTTTTTCATGTCGTTATCCCGCCACATAGACCCTGTCGGCCTCGGGATCGGTCGCGGAATAGGCAAGCGCGCGCAGCGCAGCCCAAGCCTCTTGCGGTATCGGGGCTGCGGCCCAGTCCAGCGTTTGCGTCACGCGCCCAGGCTTGGAAACCCCCACCACGGTTGAGGCAACACGCGGATCGTGCAGTGAAAATTGCAGCGCAGCAGCCCCCGGTGCAATGCCATATTGCGCGCAAATCGCCTCGATCCGCCGCACCGGCGCCAGTGTGGCCTCGGTGGCGTCCTGATAGGTGATCCTGGTCACCTGATCGCTGCCCTTGGCCAGCACGCCCCCCGCATAAGGGGCCGCATTGACCACGGTGATGCCGTTGGCCTGGGCATAATCGAACAATGCGTTCGCGGACCGGTTCAGCAGCGTATAGCGGTTGTGGCTGAGGATCACGTCGAAGGGCCAGTCCTTGACCAGCGGCAGCATCAGATCAAGCCGCCCCATCGCCAGACCGACGGCGGTGGCAAGCCCCTCTTCCTTCAGCCGCATCAAGGTATCCAGCGCGCCGCCTTTGCGGGTGATTTCGGTCAGATCGGCTGCGTGTTCCGGGTCGTGCAGGTGCAACATCGGGATTTGATCCAGCCCCAGCGCCCGCAGGCTTTCCTCGAGCGACTGGCGCGCACGCGCGGCATCGAAGCGCCCGGTTTCCATATCGCGGTCCAGCTTGGTCGATAGAACGAACCCCTTCGGCAAGCCCCCGCGCGACCGGATCACGGCCCCGATCCGATCTTCACTGCGGCCAAACCCATAATTCCGCGAGCTGTCCATGAAATTCACCGGACTGTCGAAAATCGCGTTGATGGTGGCAAAGGCGGTCGCCTCATCCACGCCATAGCCATAGGTGTCGGGCATGTCGCCCAATGGGGCGGTGCCAAAGCCGACTTGGGTGATTTCCAGTCCGGTCTTGCCAATGGGGTGTTTTTGCATCGGATTTTCCTTGTGCGGGCGATTGGGCGTTCAGGGGCTACTGAAGACGTGCGGCCGCCCTCCCGTCAAGGAAGGCGGCCGGACCTTTCGCAAGGATCGTATTCAAGTGCGGGTCTTGACACCGCTTGACCTGCGGCTGGCGATGGTGGTCAGCACGGCGGCCACGATGATCACAGCCCCGGTGGAGGCCTGCACATAGAACGACGGCACCTGTGCCAGTGTCAGCAGGTTGTTGATGACCCCGATCAGCAAGACGCCGCTGACCAGCCCGACCACGGTTCCACGTCCGCCGCCAAGGCTGACCCCGCCGATCACCGCAGCCGCAAAGGCGGAGAAGATGATGCCCTGCCCCTGGGTCGTCACAGCCGAGTCCAGACGCCCCGTCATCAGGATGCCCGCCAGACCGGCCAGCAAGGCGGCAAAAACAAAGGCCGACCAGATCACCCGATCCACATTGATGCCCGCCGCCCGCGCCGCGTCCTCATTCCCGCCGATGGCGTAAAGCGCGCGGCCATAGCGATGGTATTTGAACACCGCCCCCACCACAAAGGCCACCAGCGCAAAGACCAGAACCGAAACCGGCAGGCCAAACAGCTTGGCAGACCCCAGATAGGTCAGCGCAGGACCCGGCGAATAGATCGAGCGGCCGTTCGAGATGATCAGCACACCGCCACGCAGCAAAACCAGCAGGCCAAGGGTGGAAATGAACGGGTTCAACCCGACACGCACCACCATGAAGCCGTTGAAATAACCGATCAGCCCCGCCGTGCCCAAGGCCACGAACATCCCCGTCCATGCGGGCAGCTCGATGCCAAAGCCCCCCGCCGTGGCCGGAACCAGACAGACGGCGGCAAACATCGGCGCAAAGCCGACGATGCCTTCCAGAGACAGATCAAGCCGCCCGATCAGCACGACAAAGGTCAGGCCGATCGTGGTCAGGCCCAGCACGGAAACCTGCTCCAGAATGTTGATAAGGTTGGTTGATGTGGCAAAGTTCGGCGCCACGATCGCCCCCACCAGAACCAGCGCCGCAAGCACCGGATACATCGTATAGCCACCCGCCACGAAGGCGCTGCCAAAGGCCTGCAACCGTGTTGGGCCGGACGCCAGAGTAGCTGGCTTTGTCGTGATCATATTACGCCCTCCATGCGCAGAATTAGGTCTTTCATCGTGTAATCGCCGCGCAGTTCGTCGACGATCCTGCCCTCGAACACGATGACAACGCGGTTTGCCAGTTGCGAGATTTCGTCCTCTTCATCCGAGACGACGATGACGCCCAGCCCTTTGCTGGCCAGATCGCGCAGCAAGGCGTAAAGCTGTTCCTTCGCCCCCACATCGACGCCCCGCGTCGGACTAAGCGCCACAATCACCTGCGGACCCTGGCAAAGCGCGCGGGCAAAAACCACCTTCTGC
>CAZCFC010000290.1:0-3887 GCA_964497815.1 uncultured Cypionkella sp. | reverse complement strand
AATCGCCGCGAAACGCGCCGATGATGGCGATGTTGCGGCCTGCGTGCATATAGCAGGGATGGCCCCATTTCACGCATTCTGTCAGCCCCGCTGCGCGGCAAAGCTGGCGCAGTGCGGTCAGACCGTCCTGCCATATCCGGGCCGAACAGTCGGGCGTGTCAAAGCGGGCACATCGGCCGCAGCCGTGCAGAAAGTAGTCCTCGATGTCTGTGATCATGGCGAACCTTTGATTGGTCTGGGGCGGCCACCAAGCAGCAAAATCTGATTTGGCAAAAAATGCAACCCCACGTGACGATTTTGCGACTCTATCTGTCGCGGATCTGTCAGGAAGCGCGGGTTGATCCGGCTATCCCTGATCGGCTGACAGCGGGGCGCCCATGCACGACACCGATTACATCATCGTAGGTTCTGGTTCTGCCGGGTCAGTTCTGGCCAGTCGGCTGAGCGAAAGCGGCAAGCACAAGGTCACTGTGCTGGAGGCAGGCGGCACAGACCGCCGATTCTATGTGCAACTGCCCCTTGGCTATGGGAAATTGTTCTACGATCCGGCGGTGAACTGGATGTATGCGACAGAACCCGATCCGGGGTTGGCGGGGGGGCGCGATCACTGGCCGCGTGGCAAGCTTTTGGGCGGATCATCCTCGATCAACGCTATGGTCTATATTCGCGGCCATCGGGCCGACTATGAAGAATGGGGCGCGGAAAATCCGGGATGGGGATGGAACGACTGTCTGGCAGCGTACCGTGCCATGGAAGACACCGAGGCGGGTGGCGATGAGTGGCGCGGCAAGGGCGGGCCTTTGTTCATTTCGGAAAACCGCAAGGGTCTGCATTGGATCGTTGAAGACTACATCAAGGCCTGCGGTCAGGCCGGGCTTGCGCACAATCGTGATTTCAACGGGGCCGAGCAGGAAGGTGCAGGCACCTATCAGATGACCATCAAGAATGCACGGCGCAATTCGGCGGCACGGGCATTCTTGCGGCCAGCGATGAAGCGCCCCAACATGCGGGTGATCACGCGGGCGCAGGTGACGCGGGTGCTGTTTGAAGGCAAGCGTGCGGTTGGGGTCGAGTATCTGCAGGACGGGCAGCGGGTGGAATTGCGCTGCAATGCCGAAGTGATCCTGTCGGGAGGGGCGATCAATTCGCCACAACTGTTGCAGCTGTCGGGCGTGGGTCCGGGGGACCTGCTGCAGGGGCATGGGATTGGCGTGGTGCAGGAAAATGCCAATGTGGGCGCGCATCTGAGCGACCATCAGGGCATCAACTATACTTGGCGCATGAAGGTGCCGACCTACAATGATCTGCTGCGGCCATGGTGGGGCAAACTGTTCGTCGGTTTGCAGTATTTCCTGACGCAGGGCGGCCCGTTGGCCAAATCGATCAACCATGGCGGTGGGTTCTTTCGAACCTCGCCCGATCTGGACCGCCCGAACATGCAGCTTTATCTGCAGGCCTTTTCGACCTTGCTGCCCAAGGCGGGAGAGCGGCCCCTGCTGACGCCCGATCCGTTTCCGGGCCTGTCGATCGGGTTGTCGAATTGTCGCCCCACGTCGCGCGGGCATATCAGGATCGGGTCACCTGATCCGCTGGCGCATCCGGTGATCACTGCGAATGCGTTTTCAACTGCGCATGATGTGCAGGAAATGCTGGCTGCGGTGAAATACCTGCGCCACATCGCGGCGCAACCGGCACTGGCCGCGCTGATTGCGGAAGAGTTGCGCCCCGGCCCGGCGGTGCAAGCGGACGTCGATCTGATCGCGGACTTCCGGGCGCGGTCGGGCACGGTCTACCACCCCAGTTGCACCGCGCGCATGGGGCGTGATGCCAGCGTCTCGGTGGTGGATGCGGGTTGCCGGGTGCATGGGGTTGCGGGTCTGCGGGTGATTGACGCCAGCGCCTTTCCCAATCTGATCGCGGGCAATACCAACGCGCCTGCGATGCTGATGGGATGGAAGGGTGCCGAGATGGTGCTGGCGGACCGGAAATAGACGGGCTCAACAAATAGACGGGCGCAACAAAAAGACGGGCGCAACCAGCAAGACGGTGCCGCCGCACCCCCCATCGAGGGGGGCGCGGCGGCGGCTGCCGCGGAGTGGCGGCATCCCTTGGGTGCATGACGATGCGGCGGCCCCTCCGGGGGGGATATTTACGCCAATGTGAAACCTGTTAGCGGACTGTTCGCCGCAGGGCGCACGGCCAAAACCGTTTGTTGCGTCATTCGCCGCGCGGGAAACGTTTGTTTTCCTCCAGCACGTTCAGGTCCATGTGGTTGCGCATGTAGCGTTCGGACGCGGCACGCAGGGGTTGGTGATCCCACGGATAATAGGCACCGTTGCGCAATGCTTCGTAGACCACCCAGCGGCGGGCCTGGGATTGGCGGACTTCGGCATCATAGGCGGCAAGGTCCCAACGCTCGGTCGTCAGGTTCTGAAAATGGGCCAGCACCTCGGCCGCGCGGGGGTCGGTGGCGAGGTTCTCGGTTTCCTCGGGGTCGGCGGCCAGATCGTAAAGTTGATCCGGGTCGGCGGGGCAGTGAATGTATTTCCACGCACCCATCCGAAGGGCGATCATGGGGGTGATGCTGCCTTCGGCGGCGTATTCCATGGCCACCGGGCTGTTGCGCGGGGTGCCTTTGGACAGAGGCACCAGGCTTTCTCCGTCGGTCCAGGGCATCACCTCGTCCATCGAAATCCCGGCCAGATCGCAAAGGGTGGGAGTCAGGTCAATGGTGGAGACCGGCGTTTGTTCCAGATGCGGCGGCAATCCGGGCGCGCAGATCATCAGGGGCACGCGCGAGGCACCCTCAAAGAAGTTCATCTTGAACCATAGGCCGCGGCGTCCCAGCATTTCGCCATGGTCGGAGACGAAGACGATGATCGCCTCTTGGCGCGTTGCCTCCAATGTGGCCAGAATTTCGCCAATCTTGTCATCGACATAGGAAATGTTGGCAAAATAGCCCTGACGTGCACGGCGGATGTGGTCGGGCGTCACCTCGAGCCCGCGCCAGTCGCAGGCGTCCATCAGGCGCTTGGAGTGGGGGTCCATATCCTCGTAGGCCAACGGCGGCGGCGGGTCCAGCTCGGGGATGTTGTTGTAGAGCTTCCAGTATTTTGACCGCGCTACAAAGGGGTCGTGCGGGTGGGTGAAGCTGGCGGTCAGGCACCATGGGCGATTGTCCAGACCGCGCGAAAGATCGTAGAGTTTCTGCACCGCCTGGTGACAGACGTCGTCGTCATATTCCAGTTGATTGGTGATCTCGGCCACACCTGCGCCCGTCACGGAGCCAAGGTTGTGATACCAC
Source organism: uncultured Cypionkella sp. (assembly GCA_964497815.1). GTDB lineage: Bacteria > Pseudomonadota > Alphaproteobacteria > Rhodobacterales > Rhodobacteraceae > Cypionkella. The sequence goes on along the minus strand of CAZCFC010000290.1, from coordinate 583 downwards.
CAGTCGATCCGTTCGCCGGGTTTGCGATAGTCGGGGGTCCAGCCGAAATCGGCAGGGTAGATGTCGGTGGTCAGGCGGTCTTCAAATCCGTGCAACTGATCGGGGCCCACGAAGTGCATCTTGCCCGAAAGCGCGGTGTAATATCCGGCGCGGCGCAAATGGTGGGCGTAGGTGGGAATGTCGGAGGCAAATTCGGCGGCGTTGTCATAGACCCGGGTGCGGCGGGGCAATGCGCCTGACATGAAGGCGGCACGGGCGGGCGCACACAGTGGCGAGGCCGTGTAGGCATTGCCGAAACGCACCGAGCGTGCCGCCAGTTTGCGCAGGTTCGGCGCATGCAGAAAGCCGGCGGGGCCGTCGTCGAACAGGGTTCCGGTCAACTGGTCCACCATCAGGATCAGGATGTTCGGGCGGTTTGTCATCGGCGGGCTCCTTGTTTTGGCGCAGCTTATGCGCGGGCGGGGCGGGCGAACAGGGGCAGATGCGGCAAGTTCGGTCTGGAAGCGTCAATGCCGGGGGGCAGCCCTATGCAGTGAGAGGAGGAAGGGTGGGGAAGGGGTGTGGGGTGGGGGCGGGCTGAAGA
>CAZCFC010000289.1:0-3912 GCA_964497815.1 uncultured Cypionkella sp. | reverse complement strand
GGTCCTGTGTGGTGCGGGTTTAACTCTGCCATTGCAGAGGGGGCGGCGGGGTCAACCCCGCCCTACTTGACCCCCGCCCTACTTGACCCCCGGCGTGCCGTCGAATTTCTTTTCCAGACTGTCCCAGCAGTCAATGTAATCGTCCTGCAACGGTGCCTCGTGCGCGGCAAAGGCTGTCAGGTGCTGCGGGAAGCGGGTTTCGAACATGAAGGACATGGTGTTGCCCAGCTTTTCTGGCGCAAGCCGGGCATTCGAGGTGCCTTCAAACGCCTGTTTGTCCGGCCCATGGGGCAGCATCATGTTGTGCAGGCTGGTGCCGCCGGGCACGAAACCCTTGGGTTTGGCGTCGTAGATGCCATGGATGTTGCCCATCATCTCGGACATGATGTTCTTGTGATACCACGGCGGACGGAACGTGTTTTCCGCCACCATCCAGCGATCTCGGAACAGCACAAAATCAATATTTGCAGTGCCTTCCACGCCCGATGGGGCGGTCAGAACTGTGAAAATCGAAGGATCGGGGTGATCGAACAGGATCGACCCCACAGGGCAATAACGGCGCAGATCATACTTCACCGGAGCATAGTTGCCATGCCATGCCACCACGTCCAGCGGGCTGTGACCGATCCGGGTTTCGTGGAACTGACCGCACCATTTCACAGTGACTGTCGATGGCACCTCGCGGTCTTCAAACGCCGCCACAGGGGTCTTGAAATCCCGACGGTTCGCCATGCAATTCGCCCCGATCGGACCGCGCCCCGGCAACTGAAACTTCTGGCCGTAGTTTTCGCAGACAAATCCGCGCGCCGGGCCCGAAACCACTTCAACCCGGTAGACAAGACCGCGCGGGATCACGGCAATTTCCTGCGGCTCCAGATCAATGATGCCCAATTCGGTGTAAAAGCGCAGACGGCCTTCCTGCGGCACGATCAACAATTCGCTGTCGGCGCTGAAGAAATACTCATCCTGCATTGATGCCGTGACCAGATAGATGTGGCTTGCCATGCCGACCTGCGTGTTCACGTCGCCCGCCGTCGTCATTGTACGCATGCCGGTCAGCCAAGTCAGGCTTTCGCCCGAATGTGGCACCGGATCCCAGCGGTACTGGCCAAGGCTGATCACATCGGGGTCAATATGGGGGGCGGATTTCCAGTAGGGCAGGGCGACTTTGTGAAAGCGTCCGGTGTGTTTGACCGAAGGGCGGATGCGATAGCACCATGTGCGTTCGTTCTGGTGGCTGGGCGCGGTAAAAGCCGTGCCGGAAAGCTGTTCCCCGTAAAGTCCATAATTGCACTTTTGTGGGCTGTTCATGCCTTGCGGCAGCGCGTCTGGCAGCGCCTCGGTTTCGAAATCGTTGCCGAAACCGGGCATATAGCCTGCATGCGGGCCGGGCAGAGAGGGCGCGCGGGTGATGGGGCGGGGCATGAGGTCCTCCTCGGGGTCGGCTGTGAAACAATAATCGTTTCATTTGCAACGATGTCAATGCAAAGCTGCATGCCCCGCATCTATTTCGCGGTCAGGCCCCGCGCGGCAGGCGGCTGTCCTGACTTGGCCAGAACGATCATCCGCGGACTTGTCGTCAGAAGATTTCCTTCACCGCCTCCATCGCCACATAGGTCGAGGTCGAGGCGACATGCGGCAGGGCCGATATATGTTCGGCCAGAACCCGGCGATAATCCTGGATATCGGCGGTGCGCACCTTGAGCAAATAGTCAAAACGCGACGCGATCATGTGGCATTGTTCAACCTCTGGCACCGCAAGCGCGGCCTTGTTGAAGGCCTGCAACGCCGCCTCTCGCGTGTCCGACAGGCGCACTTCGACAAAGGCCACATGCGCAAGACCCATGCGGACCGGATCCAGATTGGCCCGATAGCCGGTGATCTCACCAGCATCCTCAAGCCGTTTCATCCGCGCCTGCGTGGGCGATTTCGACAACCCGATGCGGCGGGCCAATTCCGTGGCGGTGATGCGACCATCTGCGGCCAGCACACGCAGGATGGCCTGATCAAAGCGGTCAAGGTCGATGCGGTCGGATGACATGGCAATTTCCCGTAATTGCAAGCAGATCGGCTGCGATCAGTCGTAACTTCAGGACAACAGCCTGTCAAATCCCCGCTATCATAGGTTAACCCCATAGGAGAGCCGTGATGCCGCAGATGACCGAAAGCTGGACCGTGATTGACCGCATGTCGTTGCGTGACGAGGCGGCTTTGGTGGCCGATCTGATCACGCAGGCCGGGCTGGACGCCGCCGCCCGCGCGCGCATCACTGCCGCCGGGGCCGACCTGGTGCGGCGCATCCGTGCAAGTGTGAAGCCGGGGCTGATGGAGGTTTTCCTTGCCGAATACGGGCTGTCCACGGATGAAGGCATCGCGTTGATGTGCCTGGCCGAGGCGCTGTTGCGGGTGCCGGATGCCGAAACCATGGACGCGCTGATCGAGGATAAGATCGCGCCTTCGGACTGGGGCCGGCATCTGGGCAAATCGGCCTCATCCTTGGTCAATGCCTCGACCTGGGCGCTGATGCTGACGGGCAAGGTGCTGGATGAACGCGAGCCGGGTGTGGTGGGGCATCTGAAGGCGGCGGTGAAACGGTTGGGCGAGCCGGTGATCCGCACTGCGGTGACGCGCGCGATGAAAGAGATGGGGCGCAACTTTGTGTTGGGCGAAACCATTGATCTGGCGATGAAACGCGCGCGTGAGCTGGAAGCGCAGGGCTATACCTACAGCTATGACATGCTGGGCGAGGCGGCGCGCACCGAAAGCGACGCCCGCCGCTATCACCTGTCTTACTCTGCCGCGATCACCTCGATTGCGCGGGCGGCAACGACGGGTGACATACGCAGCAACCCCGGCATCTCGGTAAAGCTGTCGGCACTGCATCCACGCTATGAGGTGGCGAAACGCAGCCGCGTCATGGAAGAACTGGTGCCGCGGGTGCGTGCCTTGGCGGGTTTGGCCAAGGCGGCGGGCCTGGGGTTCAACATCGACGCCGAAGAGGCTGACCGGCTGGCGCTGTCGCTTGAGGTGATCGAGGCGGTGCTGTCGGATCCAGCGTTGCGCGGTTGGGATGGCTTTGGCGTGGTGGTGCAGGCCTACGGGCGGCGCGCGGGGGCGGTGATCGACTGGCTTTATGCGCTGTCGCAGCGGTTGGATCGCAAGATCATGGTGCGTCTGGTCAAGGGCGCCTATTGGGACGCCGAGGTGAAACGGGCGCAGGTTCTGGGGCTTGCCTCTTTCCCGGTGTTCACGCGCAAGCAAGCGACGGACGTGTCTTACATTGCCAATGCGCGCAAGCTGCTGGGCATGACCGACCGCATCTACCCGCAGTTTGCCACCCATAACGCCCATACCGTGGCGGCGATCATGGATATGGCGACCGACAAGAAAGCGTTCGAATTCCAGCGCTTGCACGGTATGGGCGAAAGGCTGCACGACATCGTTCTGACCGATCATGGCACGCGGTGCCGCATCTACGCCCCGGTGGGGGCACACCGTGATCTGCTGGCCTATCTGGTGCGGCGGTTGTTGGAGAACGGGGCGAACTCGTCCTTCGTGAACCAGATCGTCAATGAAGAGGTCAGCCCCGAACGTGTGGCGGCTTGCCCGCTGACCGCGATAGAGGCGATGGCGTCGGTGGTAAGTCCGGCCATTACCACCGGGCCCGCGCTGTTTGGCACACGCAAGAACTCGCAGGGCTGGGATCTGACGGATGCGGGCGACCTTGCGACCATCGCACAGGCCCGCGCCCCGCATGAGGCCCGCCTGATCGAGGCCACGCCGATGCTGGCGGGCCGGATGGCAGGGGGACCGCGACTGCCCGTGACCAACCCGGCGACGGGGGCAGTGGTGGGGCATGTGCTGACGGCGGGCGCGGCCGCGCCCAAGCTGGTGCGCCGCGAACACCTGAAG
>CAZCFC010000288.1:0-3950 GCA_964497815.1 uncultured Cypionkella sp. | reverse complement strand
ATGGCCGCCTTTCAGGCCCATGGTTTTCTCGATCCGGCCGGGGGTCAGGCCAGCGGTGCCTTTGTCGACAACGAAGGCCGAGATGCCCTTGTGCGCGGCGGCGGGGTCGGTGACGGCAAACACGATCAGGAAATCGGCCACGCCACCGTTCGAGATAAAGCACTTGCGGCCCTTGATCCGGTAGCCGTCACCCTCGGGCGTGGCACGGGTTTTCATGTCGGCGGGGTCGGAACCGGCGTTCGGCTCGGTCAGGGCAAAGGCGCCAAGTGTGTGACCTTCGGCGGCGGCGGGCAGGTATTTCTGGCGCAGCGCATCTGTGCCGCCCAACAACAGGCTATCAGTGGCAAGGTAGTGCGCGGTCAGCGCCGAAACGGTGGACCCGCAAGCGCCAGCCACAATTTCCACAGCGCGCAGAAGGGCTTGGGCGGAAATCCCGGCACCGTAAGGGGCATGCAGGTTGGCCCCCATGATGCCGGTTTGTGCCAGCGCCCTGATCTGGGCGTGAACAAATTGTCCTGTCTCGTCCGTCGCGGCGGCCTTGGGCGCGATTTCCTTGGCGCAAAAGGTTTGCAGCATGTCAAGAAAGGCACGTTCCTCGTCAGTCAGCATGTGGAAAAGGTCAGCCATGAGTGATCCCCAGTCTTGCCAGAATGGCCGCGCCGTCGGCACCAAGGATGGGGGCAGACCGGCTGGCGATAGGTTTTTCGCCGTCAAACCGCACCGGCTGGCCGATGGTTCTGGCATGTCCCAAAGTGGCATGCGGCAGGTCAGACACCAGACCGCGTGCCAGCGCATGGGCGGAATTGGCAGCTGTTTCAAGGCTTTGGATCGGTGCGGTGGGAACGCTGGCTGCTGACAGGGCTGCCACGACCTGTGCGGTGGGCAGGCTGCGCGACCAATCTTCAATCATCGCCTTGACCAGCGGTTCATGCGCGGTGCGGGAGGCATCTGTCAGAAAGCGCGTGTCGGTGGCGGCCTGCGGCTGACCGATCAGGGTGCAAAGCTGTTCCCACTGCCGATCACCCAGCACGGCGATCACGGCTTGACCATCGGCGGTGGCAAAACAGCCAAAGGGGGTAGAAAGCGGGTGCCGGTTGCCAACGCGCTGTGGGGCGGTGCCTGCGTAGAATTGCACGGCATGGCTGGTGGGCAGCAAGGAAAACAGCGCGTCAAACATTGCGACGTCCAGGGTTGCCCCTTCGCCGGTGGCTGTACGTTTGTACAGAGCCGCCAGAATCGCCCATGAGGCATATAGTCCCGCCATCAGATCGCCATAACTTTCGCCCACCTTCAGGGCCGGGCCGCCTTCCTCGCCATTGGCGGCCATGAGTCCGGACATGGCCTGCGCCACAAGATCATAGGCGGGCAGATGTGCGGACGGCCCGCTTTGGCCAAAGCCTGAAATCGACGCATAGATCAGAGCAGGCTTATCGGCGCGCAATTCGGGTCCAAGGCCAAGGCGTGACGCCACGCCTGGACGAAAGTTCTCAACAATCACATCGCATTGCAGGGCAATGGCGCGAGCGGTGGCTTGGGCCGCCGGGTCTTTCAGATCCAGCACGATCGATTCCTTGCCGCGGTTCATCAAGGTAAACAGCGCGGACTCGCCTTGCAGGAAGGGGCCGATGTGGCGGTAATCATCGCCCTGCGGGGGCTCCAGCTTGATGACTTCGGCACCCAGATCGGCCAGAAGTGCCGTGCAGAACGGACCCGCCATCACGCGGGTCAGGTCCAGTATGCGCAGGCCGGAAAGGGGCTTCACAGCAGCACCGGCAGGGCAATTCCGGCGGCAGTGGCCAAAGCGCCCGACCCGATCAGCGCGGCTGCGGCGGCCAGATCGGGGGCCATGTAACGGTCATCGCCCATTGTGGCCACGTCCTGACGCAGACGTGCGACCACGGACTGCAACGGGGATGACGTCAGCAAGGGCGCACGGAAATCAATGCCTTGCGCCGCGCAAATCGCCTCGACCCCCAGAATGACATTCAGGTTCGCAACCATCCGCCCCAAGCGCCGCGCACCATGGGCGGCCATGGACACGTGGTCTTCCTGATTGGCGCTGGTGGGGGTAGAGTCTGTGACAGTGGGATGAGCCAAGTGTTTGTTTTCGCTCATCAACGCAGCTGTTGTCACTTCAGCGATCATCAGGCCCGAGTTTAATCCGGGACGCGGTGTCAGGAAGGCGGGCAGATCAAACGACAGCACTGGATCAACCATAAGGGCCACCCGCCGCTGCGCAATCGCGCCGATTTCCGACAGCGCCAGCGCGATCATATCGGCGGCAAAGCCCACAGGCTCGGCGTGAAAGTTGCCGCCTGACACGATGCTGCCGTCCGACGTCAACACCAGCGGGTTGTCGGTGGCCGCATTCGCTTCGATCTGCAAGGTATTGGCAGCCATACGTAAAACATCCATCGCCGCACCCGTCACCTGTGGCTGGCAGCGGATGCAGTAGGGGTCTTGTACGCGGGTGTCGCCGTCGCGGTGGCTTTCGCGGATGACCGAGCCTGCCAGCAAGTCGCGCAGGGTTGCTGCCGCCTCGATCTGTCCCGCGTGCCCCCGCAATGCGTGGATTTCGGGATGCAGCGGGGCGGTGGAGCCCATGATGGCATCGGTGGACAGTGCGCTTGTGACCAAAGCCGATTGCGCGGCGCGCCAGCCGTCAAACAGGCCTGCCAGCGCGTAAGCCGTTGAAAACTGGGTGCCATTGATCAGGGCCAGGCCCTCTTTCGGACCGAGGACAACCGGTGTCAGTCCGGCGGCGGCCAGCGCCTGCGCGCCCGGCATCACCCGGCCTTGATAGTCCGCCTCGCCGTGGCCGATCATCGCAGCGGTCATATGCGCCAAGGGGGCCAGATCACCCGAAGCCCCGACCGAGCCTTGGGCCGGGATCACCGGGGTTACACCCCGCGCCAACATGCCTTCGATCAGCGCGATGATGTCCCAGCGCACGCCAGACGCGCCGCGCCCAAGCGAAAGCAGTTTCAGGGTCATCATCAGCCGGGCAACAGCGCGCGGCATCGGATCGCCAACGCCGCAGCAGTGTGACAGGATAAGATTTTCCTGAAGCTTTGCAGTATCTTGTGGGGCGATCTTGAGGCTTGCCAGCTTGCCGAATCCGGTGTTCACGCCGTAAACGGCGACATCGCCCGCAGCGGCTGCGGCGATCTGGGCGGCAGCCGCCAGCACCCCCGGCCTTGCCGATGGGTCCAGACTGGAGGCGCGTTCGTCGCGGTAGATGCGTTCCAGCTGTGCAAGCGAGGTGAAGGCCGGGATCAGAAGTTCAGGCTGCAATTTGGCCTCCGAAGATGCGGGAATTCAGGGGGGTAGAGCCGATGCGGTAAGACAACTCGGCAGGGTGTGCCGCGTCCCAGATGCACAGGTCGGCGCGCTGTCCCCGGGCGATGGTGCCGCGATCCGGCAGCCCCAATGCGCGGGCAGCGTGAATGGTGGTGCCTTGCAGCGCCTCAAGCGGGGTCATGCGGAACAGGGTGCAGGCCATGTTCATGGTCAGCGTCAGCGAGGTGATGGGCGATGATCCGGGGTTGCAGTCTGTGGCCAGCGCCATCGGGACACCTGCCGCGCGCAGGGCGGCGATGGGCGGCGCCTGCGTTTCGCGCAAGGTGTAGAAGGCGCCCGGCAGAATGACTGCGACGGTGCCTGCTGCGGCCATGGCGGCGACGCCGTCGGTGTCCAGATACTCCAGATGGTCGGCGGAAAGGGCGGAAAAGCGGGCGGCAAGGACCGCGCCTTTCAGGTCGGACAATTGCTCGGCGTGCAGTTTGACGGGCAGGCCAAGTTCCCGGGCAGCCAAGAAAATCCTTTCCACCTGCGCTGGGGAAAATGCGATGCCCTCGCAGAAGGCATCCACCGCATCGACCAGCCCTTGCGCCTTGGCCTGTACCAGCGAGGGCAGAACCACCTCGTCGATATAGGCATCGGGCCGACCC
>CAZCFC010000287.1:366-3986 GCA_964497815.1 uncultured Cypionkella sp. | reverse complement strand
ATCATTGCGCAACAGCGTGGCGTCAATTGCGCCCCGCACCATGGCGGTGTGGCGCATCCCCCAATCGGTCAGCCGTGACAATTCATACCCGACCCGGTTTGTCTCGATCTGGCGCAGCTCTTGAAACGCAGTGTTCAGCGCGTCCCAGACCTGCGTGGTCAGCGCGGTGCGCACAATGCGGCCATTCTCGCGCGCCGCCGTGATGCAGGACGCCACCGAGTTCGGGTTGTCGCGGTCAAAGAACAGATAGCTTTCGATCTGCGCCTGCGCCGGATCGCCGTATTTCGCGGCATATCCATTGGCATTGCCGCTGGCGCGCAGCAGACTGTCCCAATCGTTGCGATAGCCATGCGCGGTGGGCAACAGCGAAATCCGCGCCCCCACTTCCAACAGGCGGGCGGCGGTTTCGGCGCGCTCCATGTTGCGGGCAATCCAGTACAGGTTGTCGGCGGTTCTTGATAGCATGCTTTACTCCGCCAATACCCAAGTGTCTTTGACGCCACCGCCCTGCGAGGAATTCACCACCAGAGACCCTTCGCGCAGCGCCACCCGTGTCAAGCCGCCCGGCACCAGTTCAATCCGCTCGCCCACCAGACAATAGGGCCGCAGATCGACGTGACGCGGCGCAATACCTTCATCGACAAAGGTTGGCGTGGTGGACAGCGCCAACGTCGGTTGCGCGATGTAATTGCCGGGATCCGCCATGATACGGGCGCGGAATTCTTCAACCTCGGCCTTGGTTGATTTCGGCCCCACCAGCATGCCATAGCCGCCCGAGCCATGGACCTCTTTCACCACCAGATCGCCCAGATTGTCGCACACATATTTCAGATCCGACACATCGCCGCATTTCCATGTCGGAACGTTTTTCAAAATCGGCTCTTCCCCCAGATAAAACCTTATCATTTCGGGGACATAGGTGTAGATCGCGGTGTTCTCCGCATCCTCAAAAACCGGCGCCGAACAAATCGACACCCCACCCGAGCGGTAGACATCCATCAGCCCGGGTATCCCCAGCATACTGTCCGGACGAAAGCACAACGGATCAATATAGGCGTCGTCAAGCCTGCGGTAAATCACGTCTACCCGCTTGGGGCCTTCGGTGGTGCGCATGTAAACGAACGCCCCATCGACAAACAGATCCTGCCCCTCGACCAGCTCCACTCCCATCAGATCGGCCAGAAAGCTGTGCTCGTAATAGGCCGAGTTGTAATGCCCGGGGGTCAGGATAACCACGGTCGGATCCCGTTCGCATTTCAGGGGGGCGACACTGGCCAAGGTGCGGCGCAGCTTTTCGGGATAGTTGTCCACCGGTTCAATGCGGTTTTCGCGGAACAGGTCCGGGAACATCCGCATCATCATTTCACGGGATTCCAGCATGTACGAGACGCCCGACGGTGTGCGGCAGTTGTCTTCCAGAACGTAGAAATCCGTGGGTCCGGTGCGCACGATATCGACGCCAACGATGTGGGAATACACGCCCTTCGACGGGATGAAACCCACCACCGATTTCTCATAGGCCGCATTCTGATAGACCAGACGGCCCGGAATGCGCCCCGCCCGCACAATCTCGCCCCGGCCATACACATCGACCAGAAACGCGTTCAACGCACGGGCGCGTTGCTTGATCCCGCGCTCCAGCCGCGCCCATTCGGCCCCGGTGAAGACGCGGGGGAACATGTCGAACGGTATCAGCCGATCCGGATCACCGCCTTCACCATAAACGGCAAAGGTGATCCCGATGCGGCGGAACAGCGCCTCGGCCTCGGCCTGCTTGGCAAGGCGCAGATCGGCGGGCATGGATTGTGTCCACCCCTCCAGCCGCGCATAGGGTGCACGCACGCCCCCTCCATCGAACATTTCGTTGAAATAGCTGGTCATGCGGTGCCGCCTTTCAATCAAGCATTTGAAGTAAAGAAGCGTCATCCGGCAAGGTAAAGGGAGGATGTGAAGCAAACCGATGATTTCTTTGCAATCGCTTAAAATTCAGGCTGTCGCCTGCCCATATTTGCGCCACCACCTCAGCTTGCGCGACTGCGCATTGCCGCCTACATGGAAAGCAACGCTTTTCGAAAGGTTTTCCAATGCCGCTTCCCCTGCCCCTGCCCGGCCTGCAGCGCCCGGTCTTTGACGCCCGGATCGGGTCCAACAGCTTTGGCGATCTGCCCGATTGGGATTTGACCGACCTGTATGAAAGCCCCGATTGCGCGGCTTTGACCCGTGACATGGCCTTTGTCGAAACCGAAGTCGCGCAGTTCGAGGCCGCTTACAAAGGCAAGCTGGCCACGTTGTCGGCAGAACAGATGCTTGCCTGCGTGACAAGCTATGAGTCGATCGACGTCATTGCAGGGCGGCTGATGTCTTATGCGGGGCTGCGGTATTACCAGAACACCATGGATTCCGATCGCGCCAAATTCATGGCCGACTGTCAGGACAAGATCACCAACCACACCACACCTTTGGTGTTTTTCAGCCTTGAATTCAACCGCTTGGATGAAGATCACCTGAACGGCCTGTGCGCGCGGAATTCCGACCTTGCCCGCTACAAACCGGTGTTCGACCGCATGCGCGCCATGCGTCCGCACCAGTTGTCGGATGAGATGGAAACCTATCTGCACGACGCAAGCGTGGTCGGGGCCTCTGCCTGGAACAAGCTGTTCGATGAAACCATGGCCGGGCTGATGTTCGCGGTGGCGGGTGAAGACGAAGAGCTGAACCTTGAGGCCACGCTGAACCTGTTGACCGACCCCGACCGCACAAAGCGCGCAGCCGCGTCGCGGGCGCTGGCGGTGGTATTTGACAAGCATATCAAGCTTTTCGCCCGCGTTCACAACACGCTGGCCAAGGAAAAGGAAATCGACGACCGCTGGCGCAAGATGCCCTCTGCGCAGCATGCGCGGCATTTGTCGAACCATGTCGAACCCGAAGTGGTCGAGGCGCTGCGCAATGCCGTCGTTGCCGCCTATCCCAAACTGTCGCACCGCTATTACCGGCTCAAGGCGAAATGGATGGGTCTGGACCGTCTGCAAACATGGGACCGCAACGCGCCGCTGCCAACCGAAACCCCGCGTCTGGTGAATTGGGCCGAAGCCACCGAAACCGTGCTGTCGGCCTATCGCGCCTTCGATCCGCGCATGGCCGAACTGGCGCTGCCGTTCTTCACCAAGGGCTGGATTGATGCGGGTGTCAAACCCGGCAAGGCTCCGGGCGCGTTCGCACATCCGACCGTGACCACCGTGCACCCCTATGTGATGCTGAATTATCTGGGCAAACCCCGCGATGTGATGACCTTGGCGCATGAATTGGGCCACGGCGTGCATCAGGTTCTGGCCGCTGGTCAGGGCGAATTGCTGTCATCGACCCCGCTGACGCTGGCGGAAACCGCAAGCGTCTTTGGCGAAATGCTGACCTTCCGCAAACTGCTGGACGGTGCCAAGACCCAAGCCGAGCGCAAGACCCTGTTGGCAGGCAAGGTTGAGGATATGATCAACACCGTCGTCCGCCAGATCGCCTTCTATGATTTCGAATGCAAGCTGCACGCCGCCCGCGCGGAAGGCGAGTTGACGCCCGACGACATCAACGCGCTGTGGATGAGCGTGCAGGCGCAGTCCTTGGGCGAT
>CAZCFC010000287.1:0-356 GCA_964497815.1 uncultured Cypionkella sp. | reverse complement strand
CCTCCACATGGATGTCTCCTGGGGACTGGTAACTGCTGCCCGCCGCGAGGGTGAGCTGACCCCGGATGACATCAATGCGCTGTGGATGAGCGTGCAGGCCGAAAGCCTGGGCGATGCCTTCGAGTTCATGGACGGGTATGAAACCTTCTGGGCCTATATCCCGCATTTCGTCCATTCGCCGTTCTACGTCTATGCCTATGCCTTTGGCGACGGATTGGTGAATGCGCTTTATGCCGTCTATGCCGATGGCACGCCCGGCTTCGAAGAGATGTATTTCGACATGCTGAAGGCCGGCGGATCGAAGCATCACAAGGAGCTTCTGGCGCCGTTTGGCCTGGATGCCAGCGACCCTGCGT
>CAZCFC010000286.1:0-3994 GCA_964497815.1 uncultured Cypionkella sp. | reverse complement strand
GCAACCGGAACACCATCTATTCCCGGCCGATGCGCTTCGACATGATCTGCGAAGCAAACGGGATCGAGCACCGGTTGACCAAGCCGAACCATCCGTGGACCAACGGGCAGGTCGAGCGGATGAACCGGACGATCAAGGAGGCAACCGTCAAGCGCTTCCATTACGACAGCCACGATCAACTGCGGACACACCTCACCGACTTCCTCTCAGCATACAACTTCGCCCGAAGGCTCAAGACCCTCAGCGGCCTCACACCCTACGAATACATCTGCAAAATCTGGACATCGGAGCCGGATCGATTCATCCTCGACCCGATCCAACAAATGCCGGGACTGAACACCTGGGCTATGCAGATGAACCAGGAAGCCGAAAAGCGCCTCGCGGCCAAACTCGCCAAGGCTATGGCAATGCTCTGTGTGCGCAACACGCAACTCGAGGCCATCCATACAGGCAAGACGCCCGTAACCAAGACCGGCGACTGGAGCGACGTGACCGTCGTCGATGCAGATGGCAACTGCATCCCCTGGACCGATGTCTCGCATATCAGCGACGATCAGATGCGCGCCCTGATGCGGGATATCGTCAATCGGCTCTACACGTTTCATTTGTGCGCTGACGAGCCGGGCCTACAGGCCGAGATCGAACGGTGGATGGCGGTTGCGGGGAAGTGGGACGAGCCGGAAATCGATCAAAGGATGTTGAAGCGGAAAGAAGAGTGGTGATCACGTTGGCCACGGTCGCATCAAAATCTGCTTCCTGCGCGGCACCCACACCCGCCGGCAACTGGTCTCGAACGACGGCGCCGGCGCGCCGACGCTGACCGATATGGGGGCGAGTTTCGCCATTGCTAGGCGATTTCGCTCAGACTGTTCGGGGCCTTGATCTCGTCGTGCGCAGTCCCCTTTGCAGCGTGATCTGACTTTGCCGGACGGGTAGTTCCCGATTTCGAAAGGGCCATTGCAAAGGTAGCGTGGGTTTCGCTCTGCACGGCACAAAAGTGCCCTGACGTGATTTCAGCCATGATCAGCCGTTGTGGCTGCTGTCCCCTTGGTAACAAGAGGGTCGGGCGGGCGATCTGCGCTGTTGTCAGGGGCGCGGAACGATCCCGCTTGGCCGGGTCAGGTATCGGCACCGCAGACAAAAGATGCCGCGTGTAGGCATGCGCAGGATTGGACAGCACCCGATCGGTTGGGCCAGTTTCAACGATCTGGCCACCAAACATCACCGCGATACGGTGGCTGACACGTTCCACCACCGCGATATCATGGCTGATGAACAGAAAAGACACTCCGTCTTCCGCCTGCAAACGCGCCATCAGGTCGGTGATCTGCCGCGCAACCGACACGTCCAGCGCCGAGACGGCCTCATCGGCGATGATCAGCGCCGGGCGGGCCGATAGCGCACGCGCGATCGACAGCCTTTGCCTTTGCCCTCCCGAAAACTGATGCGGATAGCGATCCAGCGCATCCGCGCCAAGTTCAACCTTTGCCAGTAGTTCCATGGCGAGATCACGGGTCTTCCCGGGCGCGATCCGACCGTGGATCAGGGCAGGTTCCGTAATCAGCTGATGCACCGGCAAGCGCGGGTTCAGACTGGCAAACGGGTCTTGCGCCACGATCTGTGCATGGCATCGTAGCGGGCGGAGGCTGCGTTGGGGCAGGCCAGTCAATTCGTGCCCCAACAAGCTGACCCGGCCCTCGGCAGGCTCCACCAACCGCAGGATCGCCCGTGCCAGCGTTGACTTGCCGCAACCAGATTCCCCCACTAGGCCCAGCGTTTCGCCCCTGCCGATGGCCAGCGAAACCCCGGTCACGGCATGAAACGCGGCCCGCGCGGTTTGCAGCATGCCTTGGCGGACGGCATAGCGCACTGAAAGGTCTTCAACATCAAGAACCGGGGGTGATGCCAAGACGGCAGCAGGTGCGCCGCTGCCCAGCTTGGGCGTCGCGGCCATCAGGCTGCGCGTATAGGCGGCTTGTGGCCGGGCAAAGATATTGTGAACCGAGCCCTCCTCCTGCTTTTCGCCGCGCGCCAGAACGACCACCCGGTCGGCCAGTTCCGCGACCACGCCCATGTCATGGGTGATGAACAGCACGCTCATCCCGGTTTCGGCCTGCAACTCGCGGATCAGTGCCAGAATTTCGGCCTGCGTCGTTACATCAAGCGCGGTTGTGGGTTCGTCGGCGATCAGCAGGTCGGGGCGGCAGGCCAGTGCGGCCGCAATCATCACCCGTTGCCGCAACCCGCCCGACAGTTCATGTCCAAACTGGTTCAGCCTGCGGGCGGCATCGGGAATTCGCACGCGGTCGAAGGCCGCCAGCGCGGCGGCCCTTGCGGCGTGCCGGTCCATGCCCTGATGCAGGCGGAACACCTCTGTCACCTGATCGCCCAGCGTCAGCACCGGGTTCAGCGCGGTCATCGGTTCCTGAAAGATCATCGCAACCCGGTTGCCGCGCACCTGCCGCATTTGCCGGTCTGTCAGACACGCCAGATCCAGCGGCGGTGTTCCCTCCAGCACGATCCGTCCACCGGCAATTGCGCCGCCCTCACGCTCGATCAACCGCATGATCGCCAGTGCGGTCGCGGATTTCCCCGACCCGCTTTCGCCGACAAGCGCTACCGTTTCGCCCCGCGCGACGGTGAAGCTCAGGTGTTTTACGGCGAGGTGCGACCCGAAGGACAACGACAGGTCTTCAATCGCAAGCAGGGGGGCTATGGTCATGGCTCAGGCCTTGTGCAAGGGGGCTGGCGCATGACGGCTGCGCAATTCCGGGTGGGTTGCGAAATCCGGCATTGGCGGCGTCCAGCGTTGCGCGGTGGGCCGAAAGCCAAAGCGGAACGGATCGGCACCGACCACATCCCAAGAGACAGTATCGGACAGCTCGATCAGACCCATTGCGCCAGCGGGTTCGCCTGCGGTGGTAAAGCTTTCAGTCAGCGATTGCTGGGTCAAATGGGTGATGCCGTTCACGGTGGTGACGGTATTCCAGTGAACATGCCCCGCCAAGCACACGACGGGCACCCGGGCCAAGGCAAGCGCCGCGCGGGCGCGGTCGGCCATCGGGTAAGTAGAGGAGCCGGGGTTGTTCTGGAAATAGTAGTTGCCCGTCTGGGCGTGGCCCGAAATCGGAACGTGGCTAACGACCAAGGTCGGGCGATCGGTGGCCTGCATGGTGCGTGACAGCCAGACCAGATCGGCCTCGGTCAGCACAAAACCATTACCGTCCTCGCCGCGCCGGATGCGGCTATCGGCCCGCCACAACACAATGCGCCAGCCGTCGATGTCATGCACGGCATGGTCAAGCGATTGGCCCAGCAGCGCCTCGTTGTCGGCGACCGTCATGTGGTCGCGGTCATGGTTGCCGTTCAGGTGCCAGATAGGGGCCTGAACGGCGCGGAACGCTTCGGCGACTTCGGCGGCCAGCACAAGATCGGTGTCGCGGTTCTCATCAGAAATGCGGTCGCCCATATCCAGCACATGGGTGGCACCGCTGTCTTTCACGAAACGGGCGAACTCTTCCATCAGTTCAAGAGCGGCGTCGCCCCGCTTTGCGGTGGACGGTTTGCCATGGTGGATGTCGGTGACGATGGCGATGCGAAGGGTCATGCTGTGGTCCTTTGGGAAAAATGGGCCCGCCGCCTGAAACGGCGGCGGGCCTTATGCGTCAGTTGGAAGCTGCGACCGAGACGGACCCGGCGCGGAAATCGAGTACATAGGGGATGTGGCCTGCCTTGGGGGCCCAAGTGACGGCTTGCGTCATCGCCCAGCTTTCATAGGGGCGATACAGCGGCAACACCGGCGGGTTGGCGGCGATCCGGTCCATCAGTTCCGCATAGGCAGTGCGGCGTGCCTCAACATCTTTGGAAAACCGGAAGCGGTCCCAGATTTCGGCATACTCTGCGTCGGTGTTGAAACGGCCTTCGGCCTCGGACGGGCCGTTCGGTGCCCACATCACCCCGAACGAGCCGAAGGGGTCCGAGAAATACATCGGGT
>CAZCFC010000285.1:0-4035 GCA_964497815.1 uncultured Cypionkella sp. | reverse complement strand
ATCTGGCCAATGCGGTGGCGGGGGTTCAGGCTGCTCATCGGGTCTTGAAAGATCATCTGAAAGCGGCGGCGCAGCGGGCGCAACCTGGCTTCGGGCAGGTGGGTGATGTCTTGGCCATCAAAGCGGATCACACCGGATGACGGTTCCAACAGCCGCACCAACGCCCGCCCCAGCGTGGATTTGCCAGAGCCAGAGCCGCCGACGATGCCCAGAATTTCGCCCTTGGGGATGGTGAAATTCAACCCCTTCAGGATTTCCAGACGGGGCACAGCGCCGATCAACGGCTTGCGGGTCATATCGGCCAACGACAGCCGCAGGTTTTCAATCTGGTAAAGGTCAGCCATGTGCCCCCCCGTCAAATGCGGCCACTTCGGCGCGGGTGGCGGTGATCACTGCTTCGGGCACCGGTTGCAGGCTGCCGGTTGGGTCGGTGTATTTTGGCGTCGCGGCCAGCAAAGCACGGGAATAGGGGTGGGTGGGCTGATGGAAGAAATCCCGGATATTGGTGTCCTCCAGCACAAGCCCCGCGTAAAGCACCGACAGGCTTTGGCAGACCTTGGACACCACACCCAGATCATGCGTCACGAACAAAAGTGCTGTGCCATGGCGGGCCTGCATGTCCGCAATAAGCTTCAGGATCTGCTTTTGCACCGTCACATCCAGCGCGGTGGTGGGTTCATCCGCCACGATCAGCCGGGGTTCGGCGGCGAAGGCCGAGGCGATCAGGATGCGTTGCCGCATACCGCCCGACAATTCATGCGGATAGCTGCGCATGACGCGGGCAGGGTCGGGGATATGGACCTCGGCCAGCAGATCAAGCGCGCGTTTGTCGGCATCCGCGCGGCTCCAGCCCAGAATATCCACCAGACGGTTGGTGATCTGCGGCCCGATGCGGCGCGATGGGTTCAGGGCCGTCAGCGGGTCTTGCGGGATCAGCGCGCATTTGGCCCCGATCAGGCGCCGACGCTCTTGCGGTGCCAGGGCTTGCAGATCGACCCCGTCCAGCAGAATCTGCCCGCCTGTGATTTCGACAGACCCCGGCAGAGTGCCCAGAATGGCCTTGCCGATCATTGACTTGCCCGCACCGGATTCGCCCACCAGCCCGCGCACTTCGCCGGCGGCCACATCCAGAGACACGCCGCGCAGGATGCGGTCGGGGCGGCCCTTCAATTTCGCGGACAGGTTGCGGATGGACAGAAAGGTCATCGCAGCACCGGATCGAAGCGGTCTTTCAACCCTTCGCCCAATTGAGAAAAACTGAGCACGGTCAGGAACAGCGTGATCAGCGGGAACACCAGCACCCACCACGCCTGATGGATCGACGTGCGGCCCTCGGCAATCATGCCGCCCCAGGTCGGGTCGTCGGTGGAAATCGACAGGTTCACAAAGGACAGGATTGCCTCGACGATGATGGCGATGCCCATTTCCAGTGTCAGCAGCACGACAATGGTGGGCAGCACGTTGGGCAGGATTTCCGTGACCATGGTCGACAGCCGTCCACGCCCGGCGACCTGGGCCGACGCCACGTAATCCATCGCCCCCTGTGCCATCGCCTCGGCCCGGATCACGCGGGCAAAGCGGGTCCAGTCGATCACGACAATGGCGGCGATGATCGACCACAGGCCGGGCCCAAGAACGGCAATCAGCAGGATCGAAAACAGCACGGGCGGAAAGGCCATCCAGATGTCAATCGCCCGGCTGATCATCAAATCGACCCAGCCGCGCAGAAAGCCCGCCAACAGCCCCAGCCCCGCGCCGATGATGCAGGTGATCGACCCTGCGATCAGCGCCACCGTCAGCGCCAGCCGCGCGCCATGCAGGATCCGCGACAGCACATCGCGGCCCAATGAGTCGGTGCCAAGGTAATAGCCCGGCTCGTGGCCCTGCATCCACACGGGGGGCAGTTGGCCAAGGAACAGGTCTTGCGCCAGCGGGTCTTTTGGCGCGATCCATGGTGCCAGCACGGCAGCCAGCAGCAGCAAAATCAGCCATGCGCCCGACAGCAGCAATCGCGGCGGCAGCTTGCGTTTGATCTGGGACCGGCCGTCAAGCATGACGCAACCGGGGATTAAGGGCGGCATAGCACAGGTCCACCAGCAGGTTGACGCCTGTGAAAATCACCGCAAACAGGATCACGATGCCCTGAATCAACGGCAGGTCGCGATTGATCACCGCATCAATTGCCATATTGCCAAGGCCCTCATAGGAAAACAGCCGCTCGATGATCACGGTGCCGCCGATCAGAAAGGTGAACTGCACCCCCACCAATGTCAGCGTTGGCAGGATGGCATTGGGCAAAGCCTCACGCAGGATCACATGGTTTTCGCCATACCCTTTGGTACGGGCCAGTGTGACATAATCCAGATGCATGGTTTCCTTCAGGCTTTGCTTCAGCAACTGCCCGATGATGGCGGCCAAAGGGATGGCAAGGGCCAGCGCGGGCATGAACATATGGGACACGATATCGGCCCACAGATCAAACCGCAGGCGCAGGACGGATTCGAACAGGTAGAAATTCGTCGTAAACGGCAGATCAAGCGCAGGGCTGATGCGGCCCGAGATATGGAAAACCGGGACCAGCACGCCGAACAGCAGGATAAAGATCAGGCCCCACAGGAAATCGGGGACCGACAGCGCCATGCCGTTGCTGATGTCAATCGCGGCTTCGGATCTGGTGCCGCGCAACCGCGTCCCGGTCAAAGCCAGAAATCCGCCAAGGATCATGGCGATGATCAGGGCCATCACCGACAACTCAAGCGTGGCAGGCAGCCGCCCCAATACCAACGCCAGCACCGGCTGACGGGTGGTGATCGAGGTGCCAAAGTCACCCTGCAGCACCCCGCCCAGCCAGATCGCAAATTGCTGCGGAAGGCTTTTGTCCAGACCGTACAGTGCCGACAGCCGGGTCACATCGGCTTCGGTTGCGCCGGGGGGCAGCATCATGGCAACAGGATTGCCGGGCACCACTCGGATGACGAAGAACACGATGACGGCAACGCCGATCAGGGTGATCAGGGTGGTGAATAATCGGATCAGAACCGATTGAAAGAACTGCATCGGCGGGGTCATTCCTTGTCGGCAAAAGCGCGGGCCCGGGCTTTCACATTGGCTCAAATATCCTGCAGGGGGTCCGGGGGACGCAAAGTCCCCCGGCCTTGGCGGCGATTACGCCCGCTTCATCAGATGCGGCAACAGCGCACCCGAGGCATGCGGCGTGACCACCACGCCCGGTGCCGACAGGATCGGCTGCACGTATTGCAACAACGGGATCACCAGCGCGTTTTCCGCTATGTAGGCGCTGACCTTTTTCCAGCCGTCGATGCGCTTGGCCTCGTCCGGCTCTGCCCACAGCGGGTTGATCATGTCGATGACATCCTGCCCGTCCCAGACCGAATGCGGCGAGGGGCCGTACATCGCAAAGCCGGTCGAGGTGGTCGGATCGCCCACCGAGTTGCCCCAGTTGTAGAAGGCCGCCGGGGCCAGTTGATCGGCCGCGCGCAATTCGTAGTGCTTGGCAATCTCGTAGACTTCGATTTCTGCCTCGATCCCCACCTTGCGCCACAGGCCCACGATGGCCTGCACCATCTCGTAATCCTTGGGCTTGAAGCCCTTTGTTGTCTGGATCTTGAACTTGACCGGATTGTCAACGCTATAGCCCGAAGCGGCCAGCAGCTCCACCGCCTTGGCCGGATCATAGCCCACCTTGATGCTTGCGTCATAGGCGTCATATTGCGACGTTTCCAGCGTGTCGATCGGCACGCCATAGCCTGACAGCAGCCGGTCGATGATGGTCTGCTTGTCGATGGCCAAAGCCGCTGCCTTGCGGACGTTCGGGTCGGTCATCACCTCGATGTCGTTCAGGAAAATCATGCCAATGTCGGACACAGGGGTCGTGGTGCCGGTCAGCGTGGCCTTCAGGCGGTCGTATTCCTCGTAGGGGACTTCCAGCGTGACATGGGCGTTTCCGGATTCCACCTCGGCCACACGCGCGGCGGCGTCGGTCACGAATTTGATGGTGACGGTGTCAAACTCGGG
>CAZCFC010000284.1:0-4052 GCA_964497815.1 uncultured Cypionkella sp. | reverse complement strand
TGCGGCCCCGGTACACCTCGCCCATGCCGCCCGAATTGATCAGCCGCTCGATCTCATAGGTGCCCATGATCAGGGTGCCGGCGGTCACGGTCGTGGCCGGTCTGGCCCCCGCAGCGGCGGGCACACCTGTGCCTTGCACACCCCCCGTGGCCTGCGGAACAGGGGGCGGAGTGCCGGGTTTTGATGTCTCATTGGTCATGGCTTAGATGCCCACTTGCCATTCGTCGTCAGCATGCGCTGAGCGATGTGTCTGTTGGGCGGCCCCGAAATTGGGGCTCGCCTGAACCGCTGCCCGGTCGCGGCAACGCACAACAAGGACGGTCACGTTATCCTTCGCGCCACGATCAAGCGTCATTTGCACAAGCGCGTCGCAGGCTTGCTGTGCGCCCATCCGCGACAGGGCGTCGGCCATTTCGGTGTCTTCGACATGTTCGGTCAATCCATCCGAACACAGCAGGAATGTATCACCATCCACCAGCACGCCCGACCGTTCATCCGTCATCGGCATGTCATGCACGCCAATCGCGCGGGTGATCACGTTGCGGCGTGGCCAGGTGGCGGCCTGCTCTGGCGTGATCGCCCCTGTGCGCAGCAACTCGTTCACCTCGGTATGATCCACCGTAACCTGCGCAAACTGGCCGTGGCGCAGCAGGTAAATCCGGCTGTCGCCTGACCAGATGCAGGCGAAATGACGGTCAAACGACAACAGGCCCACCAAAGTGGCACCCACAGTCGCCCCGTTCAGCCGCGCCGACTGTGCCTGTAT
Organism: uncultured Cypionkella sp.; assembly: GCA_964497815.1. GTDB lineage: Bacteria > Pseudomonadota > Alphaproteobacteria > Rhodobacterales > Rhodobacteraceae > Cypionkella. The sequence goes on along the minus strand of CAZCFC010000284.1, from coordinate 3,286 downwards.
GGCCTGATGCGCGCGCAGGATGCGGTCCATGAACCGCGCCTGCAGATCGGGGGCCGATACCGGACGCCCCACAGTTGCCACGCTTTCCACGATGGTCCGGCTGGCGAAATCACCGGCGTGATGCCCGCCCATGCCATCGGCCACCACCCAGACACCCGACTCGGGTTGGGTCATGAAACTGTCTTCGTTATGGTTGCGCACCCGCCCCGTATCCGAGGCAGCACCCGTTTCAAAAATAAAGGGAGCTTCTAACATCCATCCTCCCGCGAAATGCTTTTTGCAGTCAGCTTAGGCCCAAATGATTGGGTCTGCCTAGTCATTGCCCGCATGCCCCCTGAAAAACCACGCCAACACATCGCCGGATGGCAATCCTTGCCCGGCCCAGACCTGTGACCACAACAGGCGCGGGGCCGCGGGGGCATCGGCCGGGGGCATGGCTTCGATCACCTCTGCGCGGCCCGGTTCCGGTGGCGCAAACAGGCTAAGTGCCGATGGTGCCGCCGCAAAGGGCGAGTCGTCGGGTTCGGGCAGGTCGGACAGACCCCGGGGATCACAGACGGGCAGATCCGGTTCATGTACTTCGGCCAAGGCGTTGGTCCGCCCTTCTGGCGGGGGCTGGACAAGAGTATCGACCTCTGGCGCAGCCAAGGGGGGGCTTTCGTCGGTTTCCTCCGCTTCGGGCGATCCGGCCACCCACCAATAGCTGCGCCCCTCACTGGCGCGGCGGTGATCGGTCAAGGCAATATCAGTCAGCAGATGCCCCACATCGGCCCCCGGACGCACCGCCCAGAATGCCGACGGGCCGGGCATCGGATCATCTTGCGCCACCTCAGGGGCACCGATCAGCAGATCGGACGGATCGCACAACACCTGCCGCGCCAGTGCCGCCGTCAGATGCGCGCAAGCCGCGTCGTACCAGGACTGATCGGCGTCTGTCACCGGGGGCGGCAGGGCAGAACCGGCATCCCCCAAGGCCAAAAGCACCATCGGAAACCGCCGTCCAACGCGATCCTGCGCCGGGGCCATCACCCCGGCCACGGGGGTGCCCCATATCCCCTCACCCAGCCAGAACCGCAGCATTGGTGCCGTGGGCCAGACGGCTTGCCAATCCGCGCCCAATGCCGCGCGCGCCTGTGCCATTGTCGCGTCCAGCCACCCCTCCAGCAGCGGTTTCAGCACGGCCGGAACGCCATGTTCCAGAAAATCGCCCTTCGCGGGGTGCTTGCCGTAAACCGCCAGCGTCATGCTGTCACAATCCAGTCGGGCAGCGGAATTCCCGCAGCTCGGACATGTTGAATGGATTGACCAGCGCGTTCACCCGGATTTCATAGGTGATGTTGCGCCCCCCGATCACATAGCTGACTTGCATGACGTCACCAACCTGACGCGGATTGCCATTGCGCAGGAACTCAAGAAACGCCCAAGGGCCTTGAAACAGGATCTGGCTTTCGCGGTTGTTCATCTCGGGCAGCAGTTGCAGCTGTGTGTTGCCGCCCCCCCCTGGCCAGGTGATCGTCACCGGGGTGTTGCCCACCTTGCGCATCTGGATCGGCTGATCATCCACCACCAGCACCGATTGCTTGATCCTGTCATGCGCCGCCGTCTGGTTTACCGTCACCTCCAACGCCACGGTCGGGCTGCGTCCGGGGAAGAACGCATCGCGGATCGCCGCCGCATATTGGAACTGCCGCAGCGTTTGCAGGCTAAGCTTGTCCGCCAGTGGGCTGTCTTCGCGCCATGTCCAGTCGCCCGCCCCCATATTGGCATGCACTGCCAGATTGGCGTTGAAGAACCGGTCCAGCACCCCGTCGGGCGCAAACAACTGCGCAAATTCCGAAAGTGGCACCTGTCGTGCCGGGCTTTTCGAGAACGGATAGCGCCCGTCCACGATGTTGGTGCAAACCGCCGTCACCTGCGACGTCAGTTCGGCATTGATCTGCGCGATGGTCGTCGCCGCAGCGCTGCCTTCAAAATCTTCAACCGTTTCGTTGACCATGCGTGACAACTCGGGCGGCAGGCGCGATGCCGCTGTGCGCAACTGCCCGATCAGCGCCGGGATCTGTGCGCTGGCCTGTTCCTGATTGAACCCGGCCGCAATCACCAGACCTTGTTGAATCGCCGCGAAACTGGCCAGCAATCCATCAATCGGCCGCTGCCCCGGTGCGCCTTCCATCAGCGCGTGATACTCGGCAAACTGCGCCTCGATGTCCGCGCCCGGGATCAACGGAGCGGCACCATTGCCCGCCACACCTGCCCGCTTTTGTGATTTGCCCGCCGCCAGCGCCAGATCAAGCCCGATCCGTTGCAGCCCGCTGACCCGCGCCGTCAGCCGGTCGGTCAGCAATTGGCCCGCAGCGTCCAGGGCATCTGCCCCGGCTTCGGCATCGTCCAGCACAGTCTCAATTCCGGTCGCCTCGGCAGGGGCCTGCGTCAGGCGCGTTTGCGTGGTGATCCCTTCGACCAGCTTCAGAATGGGCGATGTTGTGGCAGAAGACGCTGCCCCCAAGGCCTGATAGACCGGCTTGTCGGCGGCCATCGGGGCCAGCTTGATGTTGGTCAGCACAGCTTCCCAAGCCGCCAGATAATCGTCCCTGTAGCGCTGCAACAACTGTGGCCCCAGCCGCGCCAGTTGCTCGTCCACTTTTGCCGCCGCCGCCTGTTCGCCCATCACCCACTGTTCGTTTTCCAGCTTGCGGGCAACCTCGGCCAACTGATCCAGAAAGAAGTCGTGGAACCCGGCATAGGTGTACAATGCCGGCACCGTCAATGCGCCCAGATCGCTGCCGTCCAGCGTTTCAAACACCAGCCGCGCATCGGCACCGGTGCGTTCCACCAGATTGAAATCGGGCAGCCCCGCCTGCGGGGCCGTCGCCACGATCAGCGAATAGGCCTGATCCGCCACCGAAAGCCGTGCCAGAATAACCTCGGCCTTGGCCACCAGATCGGCGTTCAGTGTCACCGTCGGCGTCACGCCATCATCCAGCTCCAGCATTGCCAGCAGATGATTTTTCAGCATCGCGCGGGCCGGATCCTGATTGATGCCCGGATAGCTGACCTGCTCCCAGTCATCGGTCAGCCATGTTATCACCAGACCATCCTGCGGTGCCGGGGCCGCGCCGCCCAACAGCTTGTAAACCTTCAGGGTTTCATAGATTGCCAGCGGTTCATTCGCCAATACGAACGCCTGAAGCTGTTCTTCCAGCCGCAGCACCAGACGCGGGCGGAACAGCCGTTCCAGCCCCTGCGCATAGCTGTCGCGCGCCGCTTGCCGCAACGCACCTTGTTG
>CAZCFC010000283.1:0-4080 GCA_964497815.1 uncultured Cypionkella sp. | reverse complement strand
TAACCTTGGCAAGGTTATGCTCTACCCCTGAGCTACGCCCGCACCGTCTGGATGGGGGTGAAATAAGACAGGGCGCGCGCGGCTGCAAGGGGAAAAATGCGCGCGCGCGCGGTTTTATGACAGAACGGCGGCTGCGGCGTCGATGATGGCGTCCGCGATGTAATCCAACTCGGCATTGGTCAGGCGCGTGGGCAGGCGCACATCGCAGGCGCGCATCAGCATGGCGCGGGTTTGCGGCAGTTCGGGGGCGGTGCCCAGGAATTCCCAGTTCCAGAAGGCCCGCGCGTTGCCGTCAGACAGGCCGAACACCTGCACTGTGACGCCGCGCTGTTTGGCCTGCGCCTGAAACGCCAAAGCCTGCGAGTCGGTCCAATCGCCCGTCAGGTTGAACTGAATGGAATCGGGGGCGCGGTCTTCGGGGGGCAGCGGGGGCGGCACGGTCAGAAAAGTCGATTGGTTCAACTGATCGGCAACCCGGTCATGACCGGCGCGGCCCTTGGCAACGCGGGAGGCGACTTCGGGCAACTGGGGCCGGATCACTGCGGCCGACAGGTTCTGCATGCGCATGTTGTAAAGCGGCAGTTTGTTTTGCCACAACATATAGCTGTTCTGCATGCCCGGATGTTTCTTCCAGTTCGATTCATAAGCGCCCGACATGATCACACAGCGGGCGGCAATTTCGGGATCGTCGGTGATAAGAATGCCGCCTTCGCCCGCGTTCACCAGCTTGTAGGATTGGAAACTGAAACAGCCGACACGGCCGATGGTGCCGATGTTCTTGCCATGCCAACGGGTGCCAAGGCTGTGGGCGGCGTCTTCGATCACCGGGATATGGCGGGCATCACACAGCGCCATGATCGCATCCATATCCGAGGTGTGACCGCGCATGTGGCTGATCAGGACGGCCTGCGCCTGATCCAGTTTGGCGGCAAAATCGGCCATGTCGACACGGTAATTCGCGCCCACCTCGACCAGAACGGGCGTGCAATCGGCATGCACCACAGCAGAGGGCACGGCGGCAAAGGTGAAGGCCGGGATCAGGATTTTCGCCCCGCGCGGCAGGTCCAAAGCCTTGATTGACAAGAACAATGCCGCCGAACAGGACGACACCGCCAGCGCAAAGCGCGCGCCCAGAAGGTCGGCGAATTCCTGTTCCAGCAGGTAGACCGGCGAGGCATCGGTCGCGGTATAGCGGAACAGATCGCCGCTGCTCAGCAGGCGGTCAATTTCGGCGCGGGCGGCTGCGGGGATGGGTTCGGCATCATAGGTGTTTGGGGCTGGCGTCTGTCCGTCTGGGGCCATGATCGCACCTTTTCTGAAACTTACATTCAGAAAAGCTTTATCTACGGGGCGCGTGACAGGCCAGTGACAATTGCGGCGGTCGGGTGAAATCCGCCTATATCCCCAACCTGTCGCGCATCGCGTACCAGGTCATCGCGGTGACCAGAAGCGGCCAGCGCAGGCCCGCGCCGCCCGGAAAGCGTGGCTGCGGCAGGCTTGCCAACAGATCGAAACGCGCGGTCTGCGCGGCGGTCGCTTCGGCCAGGATCTTGCCTGCCAAGGTGGCCATCGCAACCCCGTGGCCGGAATAGCCAGAGGCCGACAGCACGTTGGGGGCAGGCCGGGTAAAGCAGGGCATGCGGTTCATGGTGATTGCCAAGGTGCCGCCCCATGCATAGTCGATGCGGGTGCCCCGCAGTTGCGGATAGACTTCAAGCATCGGTTTCGAAACGGTTTTCAGAATATCCGGAAAGCGATAGCCATAAGATTCGCCCCCTCCGAACAGCAGGCGGTTGTCTTCGGACAGGCGCCAGTAGTTGACGACAAATTTCGTGTCCGCCACAGCGACGGGTTGCGACAGGATGTCTTTCGCCCGGTCACCCAAAGGTTCGGTGGCAATGATGAAATTGTTGATCGGCATCACCTTGGCGGCGACTGTGCGGTCCAGCCCCCCAAGATAGCCATTGCCCGCCAGGATCACCTGATCGCAGACCACGCGGCCTTGTGCTGTCTGCACAACGGGTTTCGCGCCGTGCTGAATGTGATGCACTTCGGACAGCTCGTGCAGGCGCGCGCCCGCATCGGCGGCGGCTTTGGCCAATCCCAGCGCGTAGTTCAGCGGGTGCAGATGGCCCGCGTCCCGGTCAATTTCGCCACCCTTGTAGGCCTTTGATCCGATCAGCGATTGAATTCCGGCACGGTCAAGCGGTTCCAGATGGGGATAGCTGTAGTCGCGCCGCAGCTTTTCGGCGTAGGTGTGGGTATGGCGCACCTCGGCGTCGGTCCAGCAAGCATGGGCGATACCGGGGTGAAAGGTGACCGGCATGGCATGGTTGCGGATCAGCGATTTGACCAGCGCCTTTGACTCTTCGGCCAGATCCCAGAGCCGGTGGGCATGGTTAACCCCGACCGTCTTTTCCAGCCAGACCTGATCTTGTCGCTGACCAGACCCAACCTGCCCGCCGTTGCGGCCAGAGGCGCCAAAGCCAACCTTGTGTGCCTCCAGCAGCACCACGTCAAAGCCCTTTTGCGCCAGATGCAGGGCGGCCGAAAGGCCAGTGTAGCCGCCGCCGATGATGCAGACATCGGCGCGCACCTCTCCGCGCAATTGCGCAAAGGCGGGCAGCGGCGTGGCGGTGGCCGCGTAGTACGACGGGGGGTAGGCCCCCGTCTTGTCGTTGACATGCAGCAGGTTCATATCAGACGTTCAACAACAGATGTTCACGTTCCCAAGGGCTGATCACCTGAAGGAACTCTTTGTATTCATTGCGCTTTACGGAATCGTAGACCGCAATGAAATCCGGCCCCATCACGTCGCACAGTGCCTTGTCCTCTTCCAGAAGATCCAGCGCATCGCCCATGTTGGTCGGAATGTCATCGCTGTCGATATAGGCGGACCCGGCGAATTCAGGGCGGGGTTGCTTCTTTTCCATCAGGCCAAGATACCCGCAGGCAAGGGTGGCTGCGATGCCCAGATAGGGGTTGCAATCCATCCCCGGCAAGCGGTTTTCGACCCTCCGGCCAGCAGGGCTGCTGATCGGGATGCGCAAGCCGGTGGTGCGGTTGTCGCGGCCCCATTCAAGGTTAATCGGGGCGGCGAAATCCGGCACATACCGCCGATAGCTGTTCACGTAGGGGGCCAGCAGGGCGATGGCACCCGTCAGGTGGTTCTGCATCCCGGCGATGAAATGCAGAAAATGCTCTGTCTCTTCGCCCTTCTTGCCCGCGAAGATGTTCTTGCCGGTCTTGCTGTCCACCACCGAGGTGTGGATATGCATGGCCGACCCGGGTTCCCCTGCGATCGGCTTGGCCATGAATGTGGCGAAGCAATCATGGCGCAGCGCGGCCTCACGGATCAGGCGCTTGAAGAAGAACACATCGTCGGCCAACCGGACCGGATCGCCATGGGCAAGGTTCAATTCGATCTGGCCCGCACCGCCTTCTTGAAGAATTCCATCAATTTCAAGGCCTTGCGCCTCGGCAAAGTCGTAAATATCGTCGATGACCTTGCCATATTCGTCGATCGCGGACAGCGAATAGGCCTGTTTGCCCGCCGCGCGGCGGCCAGAGCGGCCCATGGGGGGGATGACGGGCTGATTGGGGTCGATGTTGCGGGCGGTCAGGAAGAATTCCATTTCGGGGGCAACCACGGGCGTCCAGCCCTGGGCTGCATACAGCTCGACAATGCGGCGCAGCACGTTGCGCGGCGCAAAGGGAACCAGCACGCCCTGCTGATCCTTGGCGTCGTGGATCACCTGCAGCGTCACATCGGCGGTCCAGGGCGCAGCGGTGGCGGTGGACCAATCTGGTTCAAGGATCATGTCCGGTTCGGTGAAGGCGTCAAACGGATTATCGGCCCACTCTCCGGTGATGGTCTGCAAAAAGATCGAGTTCGGCAGGTAGTAGTTGGTTTGCTTGCCGAATTTCGCGGCGGGCATCGCCTTGCCGCGCGCCACCCCGGCGATGTCACCGATCACGCATTCCACTTCGTCTACCCGGCGGTCGCCGATGTATTCGCGGGCTGCCTCGGGCAGCTGGTCGGTCCATTTGGACATTTTATCACACTGTTGGTTCGGGTTA
>CAZCFC010000282.1:0-4093 GCA_964497815.1 uncultured Cypionkella sp. | reverse complement strand
CCGTCTGGATCGTCATGGTGCGCAGCCGGTCGCCTTCGGCCAGCCCCTCGCGGGCCAACAAATGCGGGATCTGGTTCGTCTCGCAGCCAAGGCCGATCATCAGGACGCCGCCGACATTCGGATGCGATGCATAGCCCGAGATCGTGCGCGTCAGGTAATCATAACCCTCACCCCTGGTGTTGAAGGCGCAGCCGCCGCCGTGGGTCAGGGCGATCACGCCATCGACGCCGGGGTAGCGCGCCATGACCTCGGCGGTAAAATGCGCCGCCACCGCTTTTGACACCGTGGCCGAGCAGTTCACCGATGAAATCACCGCAATGTAATTGCGTGTCCCCACCCGGCCATCAGGGCGCAGATACCCCATGAAATGGGCGCGCTCGGCCACCGGCAACAGCTCTGGCTCGACGGCATCGGCGCACATGGCGTAATCGCGGGTGAACTCGCCTACGGCAAGGTTCTGGGTGTGCACATGATCGCCCGCCGCGATGTCAGCCGTCGCAAAGCCGATGGTCTGGCCGTATTTCGTCACCGCTTCGCCGGTCGCGATCGGACGCAGCGCCATTTTGTGACCCCGCTGGATGCGGGTGCCGGGGGTCAGGCCCTCGGGGCGGTCCGTGGTCTGGATTGTCTCACGGGCGACGGCCACATTGTCGGCCGGGTTCAGCACGATCAGCGGCGAGATGTAATTCGCAGGTTTGGTCATTCGGTTTCCTTGGGCGAGAACATGTTCGCCTTGTCGTGGTAAAGCCGCGCCATGACCTCGAAAGAGCTTTCCAGGTGGATGCGCATGGCAAGCTCGGCCTGATCGGCCTTGCCTGCGCTGATGGCGGCGACGATGGCGGCGTGTTGGTCGGTGACCATGGCCAAATGGCCCGGCACCGGGGCAGATAGCTGGCGCATCCGGTCAAGATGGACCTTGGCTAAGGTGATGAACTTCCAGATGCGCGGCATCCCCGACATGCGGGCGATGGTGGAGTGCAGCGCATCATCCTCGTCAATATAGGCTTCAAGGTGGCCCGCAGCGACCAGCGCCTCCATCCGGGCGATGATGGCCGACAGTTCGGCCCCGGCCGCATCGGTATGCCGAACCGCCGCGCGGCGGACGCTTTCGATTTCCAACGCGCGGCGGATCACAAATCCCTCTTCGGCCACAAGGTAAGAGATGCGGCTGACATAGGTTCCCGAATGGGGCCGCACGTCAACCAGCCCCTCTTCGGCCAACCTCTGCACAGCTTCGCGCACCGGTGTCCGAGAGATGTCCAGCTGGGCGCAAATATCCTTTTCCACCAAAGCTTCGCCGGGGGCGATCTCCATCATCACGATGGCGCGACGCAGAAACTCATATACTTGGTCGGCCTTCTGTGGCGCGCGATTCTGCATGATTTCCCCCCGTATGCAGCCAGAATATTGAACTATTTCGAAGATTTGTAAATCCTCTTCGTGGTGTCTTGACAGACTCATATATCAGTGCGCTATTTCACTCATATATCAGTTGGGTCGGAACCGGACGATTCTGGGCGACCCGACGGCGGAGGAAACAATGACCAAGATCATCATCGCTGCTGCCCCTGGGGGTGTCTTGTGAGCGCGATTGCCTATCTGACACGCATCGAATTCGGCGCCGGCGAGATTGCCCGCCTGCCCGAGTTTCTGGCCTCGTTGGGTGTCAAGCGCCCGCTGATCGCGACAGATGCGGGGCTTGTGGCCTCGGGTCTGGTGGCGCAGGTGACGGGGCTTCTGGCGGACGCGGTGGTGTTTGCCGAGACGCCCGCCAACCCGACAGAAGAGGCCGTGATCGCGGCCTACGGCGTTTACAAGGCGCAGGGCTGCGACGGGATCGTGGGGTTGGGCGGCGGATCGTCGCTTGATCTGGCCAAGGCGGTGCGGCTGCTGACCGGCCATGCCCTGCCGTTGGAGCAGTACACAGCGGTTTCGGGCGGTGTGGCGCGCATTCATGGTCGCATCTGCCCGATGATCGCGGTGCCGACCACGTCTGGCACCGGGTCTGAGGTGGGCCGCGCGGCGGTCATCATCACTGCGGACGGGCGCAAGCTTGGCATCATTTCCGGCTTCATGTTGCCGTCGATCGCGCTGTGTGACCCGGAACTGACCTATGGTCTGCCCAAGGGGCTGACGGCGGCGACTGGCATGGATGCCATATCGCATTGCCTGGAAACCTACATGGCGCCCGCTTTCAACCCCCCGGCAGAGGCGATTGCGCTGCATGGACTGGACTGCGGTCTTGGTGCGCTTGAACGTGCCGTTGCAGACGGCAAGGACGTCGACGCCCGCCGCGACATGATGATCTGCGCGCTGGAGGGCGCGATGGCCTTTCAGAAGGGCCTCGGCGCCGTGCATGCGCTGACCCACCCTTTGGGCGCGATCCGGTCGCTGAACCTGCACCATGGGACGTTGAATGCCGTCCTGATGCCCGCCGTCCTGCGCTTTAACCGTCAGGTCATCGGGGCGAAATGGGACGTGCTGACCGCCCGTATGGGCGGCACCCCTGATGAGGTCATTGCCAGCCTGAACACCCGCATCGGCATGCCCTCGGGCCTGCGCGCGATGGGCGTGACCGATGAGATGATGGAGGCGGTTTCGCACGCAGCCCTGAAAGACCATTGCCATGCCACCAACCCGCGCATCGCGACGGCGGCAGACTATCTGGAAATCCTGCGGCGCTCGGCCTGAGCCCGCAAGACCATGCGCCCGGAGGAGGGCGCGATACCCCGGCTTGTCCGGGACAACTGCGGGGCAAGCCCCGCCCTTGGGAGGAAACATGACGAACGAAATCGAAAATCCCCAATTGGTCGACCGTCACAGCGGCCTGATCCTGACCCGCCGCGGTCTGCTGTCGGCTGGCGCTGCGGCGACCGTTGCGGCGACGCTGTTGCGTCCCGACTATTCCTTTGCGGAAAATGCCAACAAGACCTTCTGCGCCTCGCTGGGCTGGACGGTTTGGGAATCCGGTCGCCATATCGTCAACGGCTACAAGGATGCCGTCGAAAAGCTGGGCGGCACGCTGACCATTGCCGACGCCAACTATGACGTGAAAAAGCAGGCCGACCAGATCCTGGCCTTCGTCGAATCCAAACCGGCCGCGATTTTCATCACCCCGGCAGATGCTGCGGCGATCTCTCCTGCCGTGCAACAGGCTGTCGCTTCGGGCGTTCCGATCTTTGTGGGTGACAGCTATGTGCCCAACGCCACCGTGACCTCGACCGCGATGTCGAACAACTTTGGCCTTGGCAACTACCCGGCGCAATACATTGCTGACCAGTTGGGCGGCAAAGGCAAAGTGGCACTGGTGTCGCTGCCGTCGAACGAAAGCTGGGATCAGCGCACCCTGGGCGCCAAGTCGGTCTTCATCCGCTATCCCGACATCGAGATCGTCTCGGAAATCGCCTTCGCGCTGGGTGGCTCGACCACGCCGCGTCAGGTTGTCGACCAGATCCTGACCGCCAATCCCGAACTGGACGCCATCTGGTGCGCCTGGGATGGCGCGGCCTCGGAAGGCATGTTGGCGATCAAGGCGGCGGGCCGCAATGTCATCATCACCGGCATCGACGGCGGTCAGCAGTCGTTTGAATACATCAAGGCGGATTCGCCGTTCAAGCTGACCATGGCGCAAAGCTTCTACGAGATGGCCTATATGAACGCCTTCTACGCGCTGGAAGTTGCCGCTGGCCGGGGCGCACCGCGCTTTGTCATCACGCCCACCTATGCCGTGACCAAAGCATCGCTTGACCCGCTGGAAACCATCCCGGACACCTATGACATTCCGGGCGAAGCAGCCAAACTGGGCTGGAGCCGCGTGCTCTGATACTTTTGGGCGGCCTTTCGGGGCCGCCCATACTGCAGAAAGGGGGGGGAATGGGCAAGGTTCTGACGATGCGTGGCATCGAAAAGCGCTTTGGCGACGTGAAGGCTTTGGACAATGTGGACTTCGACCTTGAGGCCGGGGAAATCCATGCGCTGTTGGGCGTGAACGGTGCCGGGAAATCGACGCTGATCAAGATCCTGTCGGGGGTCTACGTGAAAGACGCCGGCGACATCCAGATCGGGGGGCAGGCCTATGACCTTGGCAGTCCCC
>CAZCFC010000281.1:0-4098 GCA_964497815.1 uncultured Cypionkella sp. | reverse complement strand
GAAAATCCGCCGTCAGTGAAATTTCGGGCAGCAACACCAAGGCCTGCCGCCCCATCCGCAGACATTCCGCCACCGCCTCAAGGTAGACCTCGGTCTTGCCCGACCCTGTAACGCCCTTCAACAGCGTGCAGGAATAGCCGCCCTGCGCCACCGATGCGACCAAAGCGTCGCCTGCCGTCACCTGATCGCCCATCAGATGCGCCGCGCCCAGCGGGTTCAGCGGCGGGTAAGGCAGATCGCGCGGCGCGTCTTCTTCGATCACCACGCCCAGCTTGACCAGCCCCTTGACCACCGACGGCCCACAACCCGCCTCTTCGGCCAGTTCGGCCAGCGTCACCGATGCGCCGCCAAACCGCCGCAACGCCTCGACCACGCGAAAGCGCGCATCGGTCATCTGGTTCGGGATGGTGGACGACAGCCGGAAAATCTTGCGCATCGACGGCGGATCACCCAGACCCGGCGCGCGGGTGGCAAGCCGCAGCATCGCAGCCATCGGCGTCAGGGTGTATTCGGCGGCCCGGCTCAGAAAGCTGCGCAATTCCGCCCGCATCGGGGCTGCATCCAGCACACGGTAGATGGCGCGTATCCGGGCCGGATCAAACTTGCCCTCGCCCTTGCCCCAGACCACGCCGATCACCTTGCGCGGCCCCAAGGGCACCTCGACGAAATCGCCGTCGCCACAGCCGCCTTCGGGTGCCTTGTAGTCCAGAACGCGGCCCAAAGGCTCGGTCGTCAGCACGGCCACCAACTCCCCCGCCTCGTAAACGCGTTCAACCACCATCCGCCCTTTCCCTTTTGCCGCCTTTTGGGGTAAACCCCGCCCCAAGCGCCTACAACCCATCCAGAGGACCAAGCCATGAAATTCTTTGTCGATACCGCAGACGTTCCGGCGATTGCCGAACTTAACGCCCTTGGCATGGTGGACGGTGTGACCACCAACCCCTCGCTGATCCTGAAATCGGGTCGCGACATTCTGGAAGTCACCAAGGAAATCTGCAGCATCGTTTCCGGCCCCGTTTCCGCCGAAGTGGTCGCCCTGACCGCCGACGAGATGATCGCCGAAGGCCGCAAACTGGCCGAGATCGCGCCGAATATCGCGGTGAAAGTGCCGCTGACGTGGGACGGTCTGAAAACCTGCAAGGTGCTGTCAGACGAAGGCAAGATGGTCAACGTGACCCTGTGCTTCAGCGTCAATCAGGCGCTTCTGGCCGCCAAGGCCGGTGCGACTTTCATCTCGCCCTTCGTGGGCCGTCTGGATGACATCAACCTTGACGGGATGGAGCTGATTTCCGACATCCGTCAGGTCTATGACAACTATGGCTTTGACACGCAGATTTTGGCCGCCTCGATCCGCACGGTGAACCATGTCACCCAATGTGCGCTGGTCGGGGCCGATGTGATGACCGCCCCGCCCTCGGTCATCAAATCGCTGATCAATCATCCGCTGACCGACAAAGGGATCGAGCAGTTCATGAACGACTGGGCGAAAACCGGTCAGAAAATCCTGTAAGCTGCGCTATACTCCGCCGCATATCACCAAAAGACGGGCAGAACCGGCATGATCGACCCTGACTTGCGCGACCGTATCATCGCACAACCCGAGACAATTCTCGAAGACCGCGATGTCATGAATGCGCTGATTGGCGCAAACGAGCGGTTGATGGGGTCGAACATCGTCGATCTGCGCGGCATCGCGATGGAGCGTCTGGAAGGCCGGCTGGACCGGCTGGAAGACACCCATCGCACCGTGATCGCGGCGGCTTATGAAAATCTGGCCGGCACCAATCAGGTGCATCGGGCGATCCTGCAACTGCTGGACCCGCTCAGTTTCGAAGACTTTCTGAAAACGCTGGCCACATCCGTTGCGGAAACGCTGCGGGTGGATTGCTGCCGTCTGGTGCTGGAATCGGTGCAGGATGCCGAAGACCCAAGCTTACGCAAACTGGGCGACGTGCTGTATGTGGCCGAGCCGGGCTTTGTCGGTGACTACATCTCGGGCGGGCGCAATGTGTCGCTGCGCCCGGTGGTGCTGCGGCAGGTGCTGCCGGACTCGGACGCACTTTACGGGGAACGTGCGGGTTGGGTGCGCTCCGAGGCGCTGATGAAACTTGATTTCGGCAAGGGCCGTCTGCCCGGCATGCTGGTGCTGGGTGCCGAAGACCCGCATCAGTTCAAACCGACCCATGGCACCGATCTGCTGGCGTTTTTCGCAGGCATCTTTGAACGCACCATGCGGCGCTGGCTGTCGTGAACACCATCGCCATTCCGCCCGCGCAACGCGACGCGCTGGCGCGGTGGCTGGATCATCTGCGCGCTCTGGATGGGGTCGCCGCGAACACAATCACCGCCTATAACCGCGATGTTGCCGGATTTCTCGGGTTTCTGGCGCTGCACAACGGCGGTGGCGAAGGCCTGCGGGCGGTGGCAAATCTGGCGCAGACCGATCTGCGCGCCTGGATGGCCCATGAACGCGGGCGCGGCGTGTCGGCCCGCAGCATGGCGCGCAGCCTGTCGGCGGTGAAGAATTTCGTGGCTTGGGTGGCCGACCGCGAAGGCGTCGATGCCACCACGGTTCTGTCGGCGCGTGGCCCGAAATACCGCCGCAAATTGCCCCGCCCGCTGACCGAAGATGGCGCGCGCGACATCATCGCCGGGGTGGGGGAACAGGCCCGCGAAGACTGGATCGCCGCGCGCGATGTCGCCGTGCTCACACTGCTTTATGGCTGCGGGCTGCGCATATCCGAGGCGCTGGGGCTGACGGGTGCCGCGCATCCGATGCCCGACGTGCTGCGCATCATCGGCAAGGGCGGCAAAGAGCGCGTCGTGCCCGTCCTGCCCGCCGCCCGCGATGCCGTGGCCCGTTATGCCGCCCTTTGCCCCTTTGACCTGCCCCGCATCGCCCCCCTGTTTCGCGGCGCGCGCGGCGGGGCGCTGAACCCGCGCCTGATCGCGCTGGTGATGGAAAAGACCCGGATGCAGCTTGGCCTGCCCGCATCTGCGACCCCGCACGCCATGCGCCACAGCTTTGCCACCCATCTGCTGTCGGCGGGCGGTGATCTGCGGTCGATCCAGGAGTTGCTGGGCCACGCGTCCTTGTCCACCACCCAGGCCTACACCGCCGTTGATGCCGCAAGACTGATGGAGGTCTACGACAAGGCCCACCCGCGCGCCTAGAGACGCGCCCAGGTCTGCGCCCGCGTCGGCGTTCATGTCGGCGCTCAAGTCGGCGCCTCAGTCGATTTGCGCGCCAACCGCGCCAGAGCCATTGCAAAATCACCCCGATTGCGCGACATAACCCCATGGATATTCGCCTCAAAGCCCTGTCTGTTCACTTGCTCACCGCTTCTGGCGCGGTGCTGTCGATGTTTGCCATGCTGGCCGCGGTCGAGGGCAAATGGAGCCTGATGTTCCTGTGGCTGGTGCTGGCGCTGCTGGTCGATGGCATCGACGGCCCTCTGGCCAGGCGCTATGACACGGCTGCGAATTGGCCGACCTATGATGGCGTGCTGATGGACCTGATCGTCGATTACCTGACCTATGTGTTCATTCCGGCCTATGCCCTGTTCAAGTCAGGCATGCTGGACGGCTGGACCGGATGGCTGGCCATCATCGCCATCGTCTACGGCTCGGTGGTCTATTTTGCCGACACCCGCATGAAAACCAAGGATAAATCCTTTTCCGGCTTTCCGGCCTGCTGGAACATGGTCGTGCTGGTGCTGTTCGCGGTGTCGCCGTCGCAGTGGATGATCCTGCTGACGGTGATCCTGCTGACGGTCGCGATGTTCCTCAACCTGAAATTCGTCCACCCCACCCGCACCAAGCGCTGGCGCTGGGTGACATTGCCGATGTCGCTGGCCTGGGTGATCTTTGCAGGCTGGGCGGCCTGGGTGAACTTTGCCGAAGGATCGCTGGCGCATTGGGGCTTGGTGATTTCGTCGCTGTACCTGTCGTTTGCGGGGATTGCACAACAGATCATTCCGGACAGGCAAGCGCATTAGGCAGGCCGCCAACGGGGGTTTCACACCCCCGGACGGCGTTAAAAAGGTTTGACAGTGGTTGAAAATAAATACAAGCGAAAACAATGGCTTGCTGATAGGC
>CAZCFC010000280.1:0-4110 GCA_964497815.1 uncultured Cypionkella sp. | reverse complement strand
GTCAGATCGGTGTTTGGCGTTGGGCGGACACAATGATCCCAACCCCCCGACCCGAACCCCCCGACCCGGTGCGCGCTGCCGACGCCCTGTTCCGCGGGTTCGCGCAAAAAATGCTCTGCCCCAACTGATCAGTGGCTTGCGGAACGCCCCGATGGGTGGTCTGCATCACGTCCAGCGCAACTGACAAGATGCGCTTTCGCAAGACAGCCTTTGATTTCAAGGGCAAAGCGGCAGATCCGCCCGGCAATCTCAAAAGGCCCGGAACGTCAATCCCGGGCCGCTGTGCTGTCTGATGTGGAAAAACCGACTTCAGGTTTCCGTGGCTTGCCTGTGGATGCAAGGCGATTGTTTCACCCTTGGACGTGGCTTCAAAGCGCGGATGCCAGAGCGTCGGCGGTGCGGATCGCATCGGCAATGCCGCGCGCCGTCAGGGTGCGGGGGGTAGAGTGGATGACATTGGTGGGCCGCATCGCCTCGACTCCGACGCTGAGCAGATCAGCGTCCGAAACATCACCCAAGCCCAGATCGGCCAGCCGCGTCGGCAAGCCGATGGCCTTGCAGAACCGCGCCAGTTGTTCGAATTCCGCCGGGGGGCGGTTTTCCAGCACCAGCAGGCACAGGATGCCAAAGGCCACCTTTTCGCCGTGAAAGAAGTGGTGGGTCGGCTCCAGAATGGTCAGGGCGTCATGCACGCCGTGCGCGCCCGAGACGCCGCAGTTTTCAAAGCCAAGACCGGACAGCAGCGTGTTGGCCTCGATGATGTTTTCCACCGCTTCGGTCAGGCAGCCGTTTTGCGCGGCCACATAGGCGGCCAAGCCGTCGCGCAGCAGCACGTCGTGGCAGGCGCGGGCGATGGCCGCACCGGCCTGGGTTGGCGCATAGCCGTCGGCGATGTAGTTCTTTGACCGGCTGTCGAAGTTCGACTGCGCCTCGATCCATGTCGAAAGCGCATCGCCCATCCCGGCGGCCAGAAACCGCACCGGGGCGCGCAGGATCACCTGACTGTCGACCAGAACCACGTCGGGGTTGCGGTAGCAGCGTTCCACCCGTTGATAGACGCCTTCGGGGCTGTAAATCACCCCGATCGAGCTGGTCGGGCTGTCGGTCGAGGCGATGGTGGGCACGGTGATCATCCGCGCGCCCAGATTGCGGGCGGTGATCTTGGCTGTGTCCAGCGTCTTGCCGCCGCCGACCCCGATCACCACCTGCGTGCCTTGCCCCAGGCCCGAGCAGCGCGCCACCTCTGCATCGGTCGATTCGCCGCCGAACACAGTGGACGTTGTGGTCACCCCCGCCGCCGTCAAAGCGGCCCGAAGCTGTGCGCCATAGGTCTTGTCGATTAAGGCATCCATCAGCAGAAGGGCGCTTTTGCCCAAGCCCGCCGCGATATGCCCAAGGTCGGCCAAAACCCCCGGACCCTGCACATAGCGCAGGGGGCCGCCAAATCCGCGTGTCAACATGGGATGTCCTTTCAGCGCAGCGTCAGGCCGCCGTCAATGGTGATGATCTCTCCGGTGGTGAAGCTGGCTGCGTCCGAGGCAAGGTAGACCACCGCGCCGACCAGTTCATTGACCCCGCCGATGCGGTTTTGCACCGCGCCTTTGGCCCAATGGTTGGCCACGACGTCGGGATGTGACTTCAGCACTTCGTCGGTCAGTTCGGTGCGGATATAGCCCGGGGCAATCGCATTCACCCGGATGCCATGTTCGGCCCATTCGGTGGCCAGCGCCTTGGTCAGCATATGCACCCCGGCCTTTGACACGTTGTAGGCGGCATGACGGAATGGCCAGTTCACGATCCGCCCCGACATCGAGCCCACCGAGATGATGCTTCCCGATTTCTGCGCGATCATCTGACGCCCTGCCGCGCGGCTGACCAGAAATACCCCGTCCAGATTGACGGACATGGTGCGGCGCCAATCGTCCAGGGCACAATCCTCTGCCGCTGCGGGCAGCACGATGCCGGCATTGTTGATCAGGATATCAACACGCCCGAATGCCGCTACCGTTTCGGCCACCAGCCGGTTGGCATCGGCCTCGACCGACACGTCGGCCTGAATGGCAAGGGCACGCCCCCCCTTTGACTCGATCGCAGCCACCACCTGGGCGGCGCGGTCGGGTGCGGAGTGATAGTTCACCACCACCACTGCGCCCTGATCGGCCAGCCCCTTGGCCAAAGCCTCGCCAATCCCGCGCGACGCGCCGGTGACAATTGCCACCCGGCCGGTCAAATCGAAAATGCCCATGGTTCCCCCCTCAGGCCGTTTGTTTCAGAACATCACGTGTCAGGTGGTCGGCCACCCGGATCGCCTGCGCCACGATGGTCAAGGACGGGTTGAACCCGGTCGAAGACGGCAGGAACGACGCGTCCACCACGTATAGGTTGTCCACATCCCAGACCTTGCAGAACGGGTCCAGAACCGAGGTGGCGGCATCACGCCCGAACACCGCCGTGCCGCATTGGTGCATGGACACGGTGATATCCATGCGCTGCGTGATGATCAGCGGATAGCCGATGGACCGCATGACGCGGGACCATTCCTTCACCAGCTCATTATGCGCCTTTTCATTGTTGGGCGTATAGCTGACCCGGATCGAGCCATCACTGTCCAGCGTCACCCGGTTGTTGCGGTCGGGCAGGTCCTCGGACATGATCCACCAATCGACAGACCTTTGGGCAAAAAGGTCCATCGCCCATTCCGGGATCATTTTCACATTGGCCGTCAGCATGCCGCCTTGCAGCTTGCCAAGGCCCTGCACATTGCCCAGCGGATAGGGGCGGTGGTGGTTCGCCAGATAGTAATCGTTGATCGCCATCGACTTCTGGAACTTGACGCGGTTCTTCTTGAACGGGTTCACCGCCATCATGGCCGTGTTGTTGTGGGCCATATAGTTGCGGCCCAGAAGGTCCGAGGTGTTGTTGCCGATGCCATTCTTGTGCTTGTCATTGGCCGACCGCAGCAAAAGGGCTGTCGAATTGATCGCGCCCGCCGAAGAGATGAACAGATCCCCGCCGACCACCCGCACCTGGCCGCCGTTTTCAACCTCGACCCCGGTGACCTTGCGGCCCGAAGCGTCCGTCAGCAGACGGCGCACCTTGGTGTCCAGCACCAGATCGACAAGACCCGTCTTCAGCGCGGGCGTCACCAGCCGCACCTCGGCGTCGTTCTTGGCACCCAGCTGGCAAGCAAAGCCGTCACAGGTGGCGCAGCGCACGCAGGCGCCGCCCTTGTGCAGGTCAATCGCAATCGGCAGCGGGAAGGGCCGCAGCCCCTTGGTCCGCAACTTGGCGCCAATCGCCTCGATCTCGGGTTCATGGCCGATGGTCGGATGCGGAAAGGGGCCAGAGCGCGGCGGCTCGATCGGATCGGCACCCATGGTGCCATGCGTGCCCATCAGCCGTTCGGCCTCGTCGTAATAGGGCGCGAAGTCGTCATAGCGCCAGGGCCAGGCGGGGGCCACGCCGCCCTCGTGCTGCAGATCCTCGAAATCTTCCTTGCGGAACCGCACGGTCGCAGCCCCGAAGAATTTCGAATTTCCGCCGACGTAGTAAAAGGTTGACGGGTTGAAGCCCTTGCCGTCCTTGTCACGCCACGTCTCTTTCGCGGTGTACTTCCGGGTGTGGAAGACCGCCTTGACCGACCAGTTGTCAGCCTCACGCGGCAGGTAGTTGCCGCGCTCGATCATCAAGACCCGCGCCCCGGTTGCGGAAAGCCGGTTTGCCATCGCTCCGCCGCCGACCCCTGCGCCAAGGATCACCACATCATAATTGCCTTCGATCACCTGCATCTGCGCCCCCATCACATCACCGCCCCGACTTGCCACGGCACGAATTCATTATCGCCATAGCCAAGCTCTTCGCTGACTGTCGCCCGACCCGAGGCGGTTTCCAGGATCAGCGCGAACAGCCGCTGCCCCAGTGCTGCGATGGTTTCCTCGCCGGTAACGACGGTGCCGCAGTCCATATCCATGTCCTCGGACATATGGCGGAACATTTCGGAATTGGTCGCAAGCTTCAGGGACGGTGCCGGTTTGAAGCCCGACACCGATCCGCGCCCGGTGGTGAAGGCGATCAGGTTCGCGCCGCCCGCCACCTGTCCCGTCACCGCGA
>CAZCFC010000279.1:0-4131 GCA_964497815.1 uncultured Cypionkella sp. | reverse complement strand
GGACGAGGCCCGCGCGTTGGCGCTGGCGGCCAGTTTCACGGCCTACCTGACCGCAGCCCGCGCCGCAGGCTGGTCCGATTGCACGCCGGGCCGGTTCCTGCTGCCCGGTGATCTGGCAGGCAGCCCGGTGCTGACCTTTGCGCCCCTGCCCAAGCCCGCCACCACAGCCCGCAACAGCCTGTGGCGTGAGATGGAGCGGCGGTATGACGGCTATAAATCCCGCGTGGTGCAGCCGTTCTTCCGCGACCACTTTGCCCGCATTGATCGGCAGGTGGTGCTGGTCGATGTCTTGGGTGCCATCCATCAAGGCCCCCGCACGATGGAAGACCTGCGCCGCACCATGGCCGAGGTGCTGGCGGCGTTTCGTCCGGGTCGCAATGGCTGGCTGACCGGGCTTCTGGGGGGCAAACGGGTGGAAAAGATCCTGTTCGCGGCGACCAAGGCCGATCATCTGCATCACAGCCAGCACCCCGCCCTGACCGCCATCATCGAGGCGATGCTGCGCGATGCGAGGTCCCGCGCCGATTTCGCCGGGGCCGAGACGATGGCACTGTCGCTGGCCAGCCTGCGCGCCACGGTTGAGGAAACCTTGACCCGTGACGGCCAAAGTCTGAATGCCGTCCGCGGGCGGCTGATGTCGGGCAAACAGGCGGCGATGTTTCCGGGCCTTTTGCCCACCGATCCCGCGCGCCTGCTGTCCCCCGCCCGTGAAGGGGCCGAAAAATGGCTGGATGCCGATTATGCCCTGATGGGCTTTGCGCCGGCGCGGCTGACCCTGAAACCCGGGATGGGCCCGCCGCATATCCGGCTGGACCGGGCTGCCGAATTCCTGATCGGGGATCGGCTGTGATCGCAGCAAGCCCCCACCGCGACGGAAATCCGCATGCTGCGCGTTTGTATTGCGCAGGGGCTGGCCGCAGGCTGCCCGCGATTGCCGCGATGACCGGAGACGCCCAGTGACCGAAGACATCCCACGGGGCCCCGGCCCGATGCTGCTGGAATATGACACCGATGATGCCGCCGATCCGGGGGCCGCACCGCCCGTTCCTGACAGCATGCCGCAGGCCCGCGGCCTGAACACGCTGGCGCGGTTGGCTGACCGCAAACGTTCGCCCTTCGCGCGGTTTGCGCTTTGGGTGTTCGGCAGCCTGTTTGCATTGGTGCTGTCGGTTTCGGCGTGGAACTTTGTGACCGGGTTGTTTGCGGCCAACAGCATCCTTGGCTGGATCGCCTTTGGCCTGTTTGCTTTGGCATTGCTGGTGCTGCTGATCCTGGCGCTGCGCGAGGTGTCGGCCTTTGCCCGCATGGCCAAACTGGACCGGCTGCGCGACCGCGCGATCGACGCCCGCAGCCGTGCCGATCTGACCGAGGCGCGCGCGGTGGTGGCCGCCCTGACCAGCCTTTACGCAGGCCGCGCCGATGTGGCCTGGGGCGCGGCGCGGCTGGCCGAACGCCTGCCCGAGGTGTTTGACGCCGACGCCCTGTTGTCGCTGGCCGAAGCCGAACTGCTGACGGGGCTGGACCGCGCAGCACTGGCCGAGGTAGAGGCCGCCGCGCGTCAGGTGGCCACCGTCACCGCCTTTGTGCCGATGGCCCTGGCGGACGTGGCGACGGCGCTTTATTCCAATCTGAAGCTGATCCGCCGCCTGTCGCAGATTTATGGCGGCAGATCAGGCAGCTTTGGCAGCCTGCGCCTGATGCGCCGGGTGGTGTCGGCGCTGCTGGGGGCGGGGGCAATTGCGCTGGCCGATGATCTGATCGGATCGGTGGCGTCGGGTGGCATATTGGCAAAACTGTCGCGCCGCTTTGGCGAAGGCGTGGTCAACGGGGCGCTGACGGCCCGTGTCGGGCTGGCCGCCATGGAACTGTCACGCCCGCTGCCCTTTGTCGCGCTGCCAAAACCGGGCACCAGCGCCACCACCACCCGCGCGCTGGCAGGGCTGTTCGGGCGCGAGAAAACCTAGCGCCGGGCGAAGAACCGCCTTGCTGCGGATCATCATAAGGCGACAGGCTGCCACCGCTAAAACCCGGCCTCACAGCGCGCGATCAGCGCCGCCATCATCGCCTGACAGCGCGCCATCTGTTCGACCGTCACGTATTCATCCGGCTTGTGCCCCTGCGCCATCGACCCCGGCCCGCAGATCACGGTCGCAATCCCAAGCCGCGTGTCAAACAGACCGCCCTCGGTGCCAAACGCCACTTTGATGGTGCCATTCGCCCCGGTCAGCCCCTTGACGAAATTCACCACCCCGGCATCAGACGGCGTGCCCAGACCGGGGTAATCCCACAGCCGTTCAATCCGGATCTCCGCCTCGGGGAATGCGTCCCGCAGCGGCGCCACGATCGTCTCTGCCCCTGCCCGCAGTTCCGCGATCAAGGCATCGGTATCCTCGCCCGCCAAAGACCGGATTTCAAAATCCACCACCGCATTGTTGGGCACGATGTTCACCTGCACCCCGCCGTTCAACTTGCCGACATGCAGCGTCGAATAGGGCACGTCATAATCGCCATCGCGCAGCCCTTGCGCAGCCACCCGCGCCTGAATGGCGCGCACCACACCCACGAAATCCGCCGCCAGATGCAGCGCGTTCAGCGCCATCGGTGCCAGCGCCGAATGCCCCTCACGCCCCAGACAGGTCGCGCGCAGGGCGATCTTGCCCTTGTGGCCGGTTGCCACCTGCATCCCCGTCGGTTCGCCCACAATGCAGAACCGGGGCCGCACGGGGGCCGCCTCCAGCATGTCGATCAGACTGCGCACGCCCATGCAGCCGATTTCCTCGTCATACGACAACGCCAGATGCAGCGGCACCCGCAAGGGCCGCCGCGCAGCATCAATCATCGCGGCAATCGCACAGGCGACAAACCCCTTCATGTCGGCCGCACCGCGCCCATAATAGCGCCCGTCGCGCTCGGTCAGGGCAAAGGCGGGCAAGGTCCAGGCCTGGCCCTCGATCGGCACCACGTCGGTGTGCCCCGACAACATCACCCCGCCCACATCCGCAGGCCCGACCGTGGCATACAGATTTGCCTTGCCGCCACCCGCATCAGGGATAAGCGTCGAGTCCACGCCCGCATTGGCCAAAAGCCCCTGCACATAGGCCATAAGCCCCATGTTCGGCCTGAAACTGACCGTGTCGAATGCCATCAGACCTTCAAAAATCGCGCGCATGCCTGCCTCCAACCTGATCTGCAGTGCTACCGCGAAGCCGGCCCCCGCGAAACCCCGCTGTGACGGAATTTGCCATGCGACGCCCCTTCCCATCAAAGAACGCGGCTGGCAAATTCAAACCATGACGCCGCAACGGCGCCGATCCAAGGATTCGACAGACCATGCCCCTCAAATCGCTTTTGCCAGTGCTTGCGACCACCGCGCTTGTTGTGTTTGTGCTGCCCGCCGTTGCCCAAGGCACACCCACCGATCCGGCCAAGGGGCCAAACGTCAACACGGCCGCCATCGGCACCAAGGGCGGGGTGGCCACTCTGGCCCTGGCTCAGGATCTGTATACCCTTGGGCTGGCCAACAAAGACGCGCTGACAGTGCTGACGGCGGCCAGACTGGCGGCTTCGGTGGATGTGAAAGAGGTCGAACTGAAAAAGGAAACCCGGTGCAAAGCGCTGGCGGATCAGGGCGATGGTGTCGATGCACCGGTCGATGCCGCCAGCATGATGGCCGCAGCCAAGCAACTGGCGGGTGAAGATGAAATCATCGCGGGCCTGATCGAAGATGCCGAAGCCGAAGGCGGACGGGGCCGCATCGGAGGGGCCTCCTCTGCGATGTCACAGCTACCTGCCGGGCAAACCGATGTCTGGAATGTGCCGTTCTACGGCGACAGCTATGCCGAGGTGGCGGTGCTGGGCGACGGCGATGCCAACCTTGACGTGCTGGTCACGGATGAAAACGGCAACACCATCTGCTACGATGTCAGTTGGTCCGACAAGATCTACTGCGACTTCGTGCCCAGCTGGAATGGCTATTTCTACGTCACGGTGCAGAACAACGGCACCACCCGCAACAGCTACCACCTGATGACGAACTGAACCGCCCCGCTCCAAAGGCACAAGGCCACTGGTGTCGCTTCCCCCTGCAGGTGCCGCCTGCTCCCGGCCCGATCAGGTTTCACCCCAATACCG
>CAZCFC010000278.1:0-4132 GCA_964497815.1 uncultured Cypionkella sp. | reverse complement strand
ATTTGAACGGCTGCGCGATATTGACCAGCGCCAGCCCCTTTTCGCGCGCCGCCAGCGCCGAGGGCATCCAGTCGATCACCACATCCGCACCACCGCCCGCGATCACCTGCGTGGGGGCCACATCGGGGCCGCCCGGAAGGATGGTCACATTCAGACCCTCTTCCTCATAGAAGCCTTTCGCAGCCGCCACATAGTAGCCCGCAAACTGCGCCTGCGTGACCCATTTCAGTTGCAGCGTCACGTCATCCGCCGCCTGCGCACCTGTCGCCATCGCGCTGAACAGCGCCGCCGTCAGAAGTTTCTTCATTCTCAACCTCCAAGTTGAACCCGTTTTCGGGCAGTTTAATTTCGTTGTGACGGATGCCAGAACGTCACCCGTTTCTCGATCAACGCGACCAGCCCATAGAAGGCCGATCCCGCCAAAGCCGCAACCGCAATTTCGGCCCAAACCATGTCAAGGCCAAGCCGCCCGACCTCTGCCGTGATGCGAAACCCCATGCCCACGATCGGACTGCCGAAAAATTCAGCAACAATCGCCCCGATCAGTGCCAGCGTGGTCGCAATTTTCAGCCCGTTGAAGATAAACGGCATCGCCGCAGGCAAGCGCAGTTTGAACAGCGTCTGCCAGTAATTCGCGCTGTAGGTCGCCATCAGATCGCGCTGCATGCTGTCACTGGCGGCCAACCCAGACACCGTGTTCACCAGAACCGGGAAGAACACCATCACCACCACAACCGCCGCCTTCGACTGCCAGTCAAAGCCGAACCACATCACCAGTATGGGGGCAATGCCGACGATGGGCAGGGCGGCCACAAAGTTCCCCACCGGCAACAGACCACGCTGCAGGAACGGGCTGCGGTCAATCGCAACCGCCGTCAGAAACGCCGCTGAACAGCCAATGACATAGCCCGAAAGCGCCCCCTTTACAAAGGTTTGCCAGAAATCCGCCCACAGCGTTGGCAGCTCCTGCATGAACCGCACGGCAATGGCCGAAGGGGCGGGCAGAATAACCGGGCTGATCGTGTAAATGGCCACTGCCATTTCCCACAGCGCCAGCAATGTCACCCCGAATATGGCCGGCACAAGATAGCGCCGCCAAGCCCCGCTTTCCTGCAATAGCCCGGCATTGACAAGCCACGCACCGCCCCAGAACGCCAACAACAAAAGGATGCGCCAATCAAGCCCGTCGAACATCGGCCATCCCCATCCGTTTCAAGGTCCGCCGCTCTATGGCGCCAACGATGGCCACCAAAGCCGCCGCCACCAAAGCCGCCGCAAACAGCGCCGCCCAGATTTGCACCGTTTGCCCATAGTAACTGCCCGACAGCAGCCGCGCCCCAAGTCCCGCCACTGCGCCAGTCGGCAATTCGCCCACAATCGCGCCCACCAGGGACGCCGCGATGCCCACTTTCAACGACGTGAACAGATAGGGCATCGAGGCCGGCAACCGCAGCTTCCAGAATGTCTCGGATTTGCTGGCACTGTAGGTTGACAGCAGATCAAGCTGCATCTGATCGGGGCTGCGCAGCCCCTTCACCATGCCGACCACCACTGGGAAGAACGAGAGATAGGCCGAGATGATCGCCTTGGGCACCAGACCCTGCAAGCCGATCGAGTTCAGAACCACGATGATCATCGGCGCAATCGCCAGAATGGGAATGGTCTGGCTGGCAATCGCCCAAGGCATCACCGATTGATCCATCGCCTTGTTGTGGATGATCCCCACCGCCAGCAAGATCCCCAAGGTGGTTCCCATCACGAACCCAAGAAGCGTTGCCGAAATCGTCACCCAGCCATGATAGACCAGCGACTTTTTCGACGTCACCGCCATGCCGAAGGTCGATTTCACCAGCTCCGTCAGCACCTGATGCGGCGTCGGCAAGACCGGGCGTTCCTGATCCATGGTCAGGCCCACCAATTCCGCAAACCCCGGCGCAGCTGTGCCTGCGCGTGACGCCTGATCATAGACCCAGGCTGCGTTCATCCTGACCGAGGCCGCATACCACAGCGCCACGATGATCAGCACAACCGTCAGGATTGGCAGAATGCGGTTCATGCCTGCCCCTCCGGCCAGGCGATCATCAAAACCGCCACCACGCCCAGCGCCATCCCGGCCAGTTGCAGCCCGCTTGGGCGTTCGCCAAACACCACGAACGCCATCGCCGTGATTGCCACCAGCTGGAACACCACCGACAGCGCAATCGCCACGCCCAGCCCCTGCCCGCGCATCACCTGTACCATCAGCGTATTGCCGACACAGAACAACGCCAGCGCGCCCACCAGCGCCCAGATGCCGCCCTGTTGCGCATAGGTTTTCAGCACACCATTCGCAGCCACGAACACGGCAGTCGAGGCCCCAAGCCATGCCAGAGTGACCCAGTTCATCGCCGCCCTCCTGTTGTCGGTGTCATGCGCAAAGCCATACGCCCGCCATACCTGACCCAGACGCGGGCCATACCGTGATTATTCATCCGAATGCCCCGCCCGCAGCCCTTCGCGCACGCGGTGCGAAATCTCGATGAATTCACGGCTGTCGCGAATGTCCAGCGGGCGATCCTTTGGCAAAGGGCTGTCGATGATGTCGGTGATCCGGCCCGGACGTGGGCTCATCACCACGATCTTCGTCGAAAGATACACAGCCTCGGGGATGGAATGTGTAACAAAACCAATGGTTTTGCCGGTGCGCGCCCACAGCTTCAGCACCTCTTCGTTCAACCGATCCCGCACGATCTCATCCAGCGCGCCAAAGGGTTCGTCCATCAGCAGAATATCGGCGTCAAAGGCCAAAGCGCGGGCGATGCTGGCGCGTTGCTGCATCCCCCCCGACAACTGCCATGGGAACTTCTTGCCAAAGCCCGAAAGCTCGACCAACTCCAACACCCGATCAACTCTATCCTGTTGATCCTGCTTCGAAAAACCCATGATCTCCAGCGGCAGCCTGATGTTGCCCGCAATCGTGCGCCATGGATAAAGCCCCGCCGCCTGAAACACATAGCCATAGGCCCGGCGCCGGCGTGCCTCATCCGGCGTCAGGCCATTGACGGTCAATCGTCCCCCGGTCGGATGCTCCAAAGCGGCAATGGCACGCAGAAAAGTCGTTTTTCCACAACCACTTGGCCCAATGAACGACACGAAGTCGCCCTTGTTGATGGTCAGGTTGACGTCCTTCAACGCATGGACCGGCCCGTCATTGGTCTGGAACACCAGATTAAGGTCCTTCGCCACGATCACCGGATCGGCCATGTTCTGCGTATCCTTCATCACACCCCCGTCGCCGGGACGCCAGAGCGCGCCACCGGTCGCGGATTGGTCAAGTCTTTCCAGGCGCTTAGCGCGCGGTTCACCGCCGGGCGGGCCTCGCGGGCCACGAATTTGCCATGGCCCTCACGGGTCTTGATCTGGCCGTCATCCACCGAAACCACGCCCCGCGACAAGGTATAGCGCGGCAGGCCCTTCACAACCTTACCTTCGAACACGTTGTAATCAATCGAAGATTGCTGGCTGCTGGCCCCGATTGTCTTGGTCTTTTCCGGGTCCCACACCACCAGATCGGCATCCGCCCCCACCAGTACTGCGCCCTTTTGCGGATAGCAGTTCAGGATTTTGGCGATATTCGTGCTGGTGACGGCGACAAATTCATTCGGCGTTAACCGGCCGGTGTTAACACCATAGGTCCAAAGCATCGGCATCCGATCCTCCAGCCCCCCGGTTCCGTTCGGGATTTTCGAAAAGTTGCCCACGCCAAACCGCTTCTGCTCGGTCGTAAAGGCGCAATGGTCAGTCGCCACCACGCTCAACGACCCTGATTGCAGGCCGGCCCACAGGCTGTCCTGATGTGATTTGTTACGGAACGGCGGCGACATCACCCGCCGCGCGGCGTGGTCCCAGTCGGGGTGGAAGTATTCGCTTTCGTCCAGCGTCAGATGTTGAATAAGCGGCTCGCCCCAGACCCGCTTGCCCTGCATCCGCGCCCGCCGAATGGCCTCGTGGCTGTCCTCGCACGAGGTATGGACAACATATAACGGCACACCGGCCATGTCCGCGATCATGATGGCGCGGTTCGTGGCCTCGCCCTCCACCTGCGGCGGGCGGGAATAGGCGTGGGCTTCGGGGCCGGTGTTGCCCTCGGCCA
>CAZCFC010000277.1:0-4137 GCA_964497815.1 uncultured Cypionkella sp. | reverse complement strand
ACACCCGTCGCATTTGCCGCCGCTTGCAGGAACCGCCGCCCGCTTTCACCCGCCCCGGTCGAGCAGTGCATGAACTGAATGCAGCCATAGGGCCCAAACACCCCGCGCAGGCTGGACAGGGCATCCAAAGCGGCGGGGCTGGTGTCCCAGGCGGCGCGCGCGTCCACCAGATTTTGGCCCATTGACATGCCCGCCAGACCGGGTGCGCCATGGCCGTGAAACCGCAACAAGAACAGCCCGCGCGCCTGACTGCGGATCATCTGCGCGGCCTGCGCGATGCCGTTGCAGGCCCCGCCCAGCACGATGGGGCTCCCCCCCGCCCCCGACAGATGCGCCACTTCGCTGGTGTAAAGGTCGGGATCGAAGATATCTATGCAATCCAGAATCGGCAGCGGATCGGTGTTGACCAGACGCGGCCACGTCACCGATCCGATCGCCCCGTCAGTGCCAAGACCGCGTTCTGTCTGGAACTGGCGCACCGATTGCACCGTGTTGCGGCCAAAGTCGCCGTCCACCGTGATATTGATGCCGGTTCGCTTCAACAACGCCTGCGACACCGCAACCGCCGGAAGCTTGTCGCCATAGGTCAACCAAACATGCTCGGCCATGTCATCCCCCCAAAAGAATTGTCTTCAAATGCGGAAATTAAAGCATGAGTCCCAAGGTAGGGCTACAGGAATGTTGGGCGCGGGTGCAGGGCATCCGGGTTGGAAAAAGGGGGCAGGAACCGGTCCTGCCCCCTTGTTTTACGAACGGAAACCGTCACTCGGCGGCTTTGGCCATCGGGTTGTTGGGGTGCGTGGTCCAGTTGGCATAATCGCCCACGCGGTTGCCGGTGCGCTCATCCAGGGCGCCTTTGGGCAGTTCGACCATGGTGATGCAGTTTTCCACCGGGCAGACGTTGACGCACAGATTGCAGGCCACACATTCGTCGTCCATCACGGTGAAAGTGCGGTCCTCGGACATCGCGATCGCCTGATGGCTTGTATCCTCACAGGCCGCAAAGCAGCGGCCGCATTTGATGCAATCGTCCTGGCTGATATGCGCCTTGGTCACATAATTCAGGTTCAGGAATTGCCAGTCGGTGACATTAGGCACCGCACGCCCCACAAGTTCCGACGTCGAAACCATGCCCTTTTCGTCCATGTACTGCGACAGACCCGAGATCATTTCCTGCACGATCTTGAACCCATAGGTCATCGCCGCCGTGCAAACCTGCACATTGCCCGCCCCCAGCGCCATGAACTCTGCCGCGTCCCGCCACGTCGTCACGCCACCGATCCCCGAAATCGGCAGCCCATGGGTTTCGCGCGACCGCGCGATTTCCGCCACCATGTTCAGGGCGATGGGTTTCACCGCAGGTCCGCAATAGCCGCCATGGGTGCCCTTGCCGTCGATCATCGGCTCGGGGGCAAAACTGTCAAGATTGACGCTTGTGATCGAGTTGATGGTGTTGATCAGGGACACCGCATCGGCCCCGCCGCGCTTGGCGGCCTCGGCCGGCTTGCGGATGTCGGTGATGTTGGGTGTCAGTTTCACGATCACCGGCATGCGGGTGTGTTTCTTGCACCACCGCGTGACCATTTCAATGTATTCAGGCACTTGGCCGACAGCCCCGCCCATGCCGCGTTCGGCCATGCCATGGGGGCACCCGAAGTTAAGCTCGACCCCATCCGCCTCGGTGTCTTCGACATGGCCCAGAATGTCTTGCCACGACTGCTCATCGCAAGGCACCATCAGCGAGATGATCATCGCCCGGTCCTTGTAATCGCGCTTGACCGATTTGATCTCGCGCAGGTTCACCTCCAGCGGGCGGTCGGTGATCAGCTCGATGTTGTTCAGCCCCAGAAGACGGCGGTCCGCGCCCCAGATCGCGCCATAGCGGGGGCCGTTGACGTTCACCACCGGCGGCCCTTCGGACCCCAGCGTTTTCCAGACCACGCCGCCCCAACCCGCCTCGAACGCGCGCCGCACGTTGTATTCCTTGTCGGTGGGCGGGGCTGATGCCAGCCAGAACGGGTTGGGGGATTTGATGCCGATGAAATTGGTTGTCAGGTCTGCCATGATTTTCCCCTTACGCCATCAGGCTTGCATGAATGGCCTCGGCGGCATCGCGCCCCTCGGCCACTGCCGTCACCGTCAGATCTTCGCCGCCCGCCGCGCAGTCGCCGCCGGTCCAGACGCGGCCCGCCTGCTTGACCAGTTTCTTGCCATCCTGCGCAATCGGTGCGGCCACCAGCGTCTGGCCGATCGCCTTGAACACCTGATCAGCCTTCAGAACAAAGGTTTCGCCGCCCTCATAGGCGAACTCTACCCCTTCAACCCGTCCGGTCCCGACAACCCGCTGCGGAGCCGCACCGTAGATGATGCGCACGCCCGCGCTGGTCGCGTGATCCTGCTCATAGGGGCTGGCGCTCATGTTTTCCTTGCCGCGCCGGTAGACCATGGTCACATTCTGCGCGCCCAGCAGTTTCGATTGCACCGCGGCATCCACCGCCGTCATGCCGCCGCCGATCACCACCACATCGCGGCCAATGGCGACCGTTGCCTTGTCCGCCTGCCGCAATTCGGCAATGAAATCGACCGCATTGCGCACGCCGTCCAGATCCTCGCCCGCCGCACGCAGAGCGTTCACCCCTGCCAGACCGATGCCCAGAAACACCGCGTCGTAGTCCGCCTCCAGCCCGGCCAAGGTGATATCTCGGCCCAGTTCCACCCCGGTCTTCACGGTGATGCCGCCAATTTTCAGCAGCCATTCCACCTCACGCGCCGCAAAGTCGTCCGGCGTCTTGTAGGTCGCAATGCCGTATTCATTCAGACCGCCCGGTTTGGCGCGGCGCTCAAACACCACCACATCGTGCCCATGCAGCGCCAACCGATGCGCGCAGGCCAGACCCGCAGGGCCCGCCCCCACCACGGCAACACGCTTGCCAGTCGCCGCCGCGCGCGTGAACGGATGCACGCCCTTGTCCATCAAAGTATCGGTGGCAAAGCGCTGCAACCGCCCGATTTCCACCGGCTTGCCTTCGGCCACTTCGCGCACGCAGACCTCTTCACACAGCTGCTCTGTCGGGCAGACCCGGGCGCACATGCCGCCCATGATGTTCTGGGCAAAGATCGTCTTGGCAGCCGCTTCGGGTGTGCCCGTGGCGATCTGACGGATGAACAGAGGAATGTCGATCGAGGTCGGACAGGCCGTCATGCAGGGCGCATCGTGGCAAAAGTAACAGCGATCCGCCGCCACCCGCGCCTCGTGTTTGTCAAAACGGGCCTGCACATCGGTGAAATTCCGGGCATAATCGGCAGGGGCAAGCCGGTGGGCCACCACTCCGGGGGTCAGCGGGCTGTTGGACAAGGGAAACCTCCGTTTGGCTGGATTTCAACAGGCTGCCACAGGTCATTTTTTTTATCAAATGGTAAATTTTGCCCTGTGGCAGTTTTTTTGTCCATATTTTGCAGACCAAAAACCCCCATCCGATCTTGGGCCTTTTTTCTGACCGCTGCCTTATGTATACGTGTGCGACCAACGGCGGGTTCTGGCCCACCCGCCCGTAAAGCAAAGACGCCAACCAGAGGACGGCATGAGCAAACATTCCCCCGACGCAGACGTTGCGTTTATCTCGGCTCTTGCAGAGCTTTTGAACAAGAATGACCTGACCGAGCTTTCGGTCAAACGCGAATACGGCGAGGATGACAGCCTTGAAGTGCGCGTGGTCAAACAGTCAAACATCGTGCAGATGGCCGCCGCAGCACCACAGCAAGTGCATTACGCCCCAGCGCCAGCCGCCGCACCTGCCGCAGCAGCGGCCCCTGCCGCGCCCGAAGATCCGGCCCAGCACCCCGGTGCGCTGACGTCACCGATGGTCGGCACCTGCTATATGTCGGCAGAACCCGGTGCGACCCCGTTCGTGGCTGTCGGCTCGGTCGTGACCGAAGGCCAGACCGTGATGATCATCGAAGCGATGAAAACCATGAACCACATCGCCGCGCAGCGCGCCGGCACCGTCAAGCGCATCCTTGTGGCCGATGGGAACTCCGTTGAATACGGTGCCCCCCTGATGATCATCGAGTGACGCATGTTTGAGAAAATCCTGATCGCCAACCGGGGCGAGATCGCCCTTCGCGTGATCCGCGCCT
>CAZCFC010000276.1:0-4143 GCA_964497815.1 uncultured Cypionkella sp. | reverse complement strand
CGGGTGCCTCGGCTGGATGTGAGGATGGTCAACGAGCTGGCATGGCACGGGCTGTTCATCCGCCACCTGCTGCGCCCCCCGGAACGGACCGAGCTGGACAGTTTTGTCCCCGACTGGACGGTGATCAACTGCCCGACGTTCAAGGCCGATCCGGAACGGCATGGCTGCCGCACCTCGACGGTGATCGCGCTGAATTTTGACAAAAAGCTGATCCTGATCGCCAACACGGCCTATGCCGGCGAGAACAAGAAAGCCGTGTTCACGCTGTTGAACTATCTGCTGCCGGAAAAGGGCGTGATGCCGATGCACTGTTCGGCCAACCATGCGATTGGCAATCCGGTGGATACGGCCGTGTTCTTCGGCCTGTCCGGCACAGGCAAGACCACGCTGTCCGCCGATCCGTCGCGCATTCTGATCGGGGATGACGAACACGGCTGGTCTGATCGCGGCACCTTCAACTTTGAGGGCGGCTGCTATGCCAAGACCATCAACCTGTCGGCAGAAGCCGAGCCAGAGATCTACGGCACCACATCGAAGTTCGGCACGGTGGTTGAGAACATGGTGTATGATCCCGACACGCTGCAACTGGACTTCACCGACAGCAGCCTGACCGAAAACATGCGCTGCGCCTATCCGCTGGATTATATTTCCAACGCGTCAAGCACGGGTCTGGGCGGGGCGCCCAAGAATGTGATCATGCTGACCTGCGACGCCTATGGTGTGCTGCCGCCGATTGCACGGCTGACCCCGGCGCAGGCGATGTATCACTTCCTGTCGGGATTCACCTCGAAAACACCGGGGACCGAGCGCGGGATTGTCGAACCCACGCCAACCTTCTCGACCTGTTTCGGCGCACCTTTCATGCCGCGCAGGCCCGAAGTGTACGGCAAGCTGTTGCAGGAAAAGATCGCCAAGTTCGGCGCGACCTGCTGGCTTGTCAACACCGGCTGGACCGGCGGGGCCTATGGCACCGGCAAGCGGATGCCGATCAAGGCGACGCGGGCGCTGCTGACGGCGGCGTTGGATGGGTCGCTTGCGGGCGCAGAGTTCCGCCGTGATCCGAATTTCGGGTTTGAGGTGCCGGTTTCAGTGCCGGGCGTGGATGACACGCTTTTGAACCCGCGCAAGACATGGGCGGATGCGGCGGCTTATGACCGTCAGGCGCAGAAACTTGTCGGCATGTTTGCCGAGAATTTCGGCCAATACGTGCCGTTCATCGACGCCGACGTAAAGGCTGCCGCGATCGGCTAAGATTGGGGCCAAGGTTGACCTGCCCCGGTTGTTGCATCCGGGGCAGCGTTGACCGGTTTTGAATCCTGCCGCGCTATACCCCGAAGGCGCGGCGCATCAGGTTCAGTCCGGTCATCACCAGCAACACCTGCGTCCAGCGCCGGAACCGCGCCTGATCCATGCGGTCATGCATGGCCAACCCCAGCGCCTGTCCCACCAAAGCCGGCAACACCAGCGCCCCCGAAAACGCGGCATTGGCAGACGTCAGCAGCCCCGATTGCAGATGCGCGGCACACAGCACCAGCGCGCCCAGAAGGAACACCACGCCTTGGACGCGGACGGTTTCCACCTTTTCCGCCCCGATCGACAGCAGATAGACCAACAAGGGTGGCCCCCACACCCCGGACACCCCGCCATACAGTCCGCCAATCGCGCCCAGCAGCCATTCGGCGCGGTCACGATGTTCCAGCCGCAGCGCCAGTTGCCGTCCGGCAAGCTGCAACGCGGCAAAGGCCGTGATCGGCAAACCCAGCATCAGCAGGAACAAATCTTGCGGGATGGCGCGGACAAACTGCGCCGAGATCACGATAAGGCCCAAAGTCGCGATCAGAAAGCGACGGTAGGTCTTTGCCGTGCCCCAGGCCGGGGCGACACCCTGGCGGAAGGCTTGGCTCAGGTTGGAAAAGACGGTGGGCAGGATCAGGCCGGACAAGGCGATTTCGGGCGGCAGAAACGACGAAAAGGCCGAAATCATGATCATTGGCATGGCAAACCCGACCGCACCTTTGACAAAGCCCGCAAACAACGTGATCGCCATCGCGGCCCAGAATGCCGGGGCCGAGAGGCCTGCCATCACTACTTCCATGCCAAACTCCCTTGCGCTGCCCTTCTTAGACAGCGCCAGCCTGCCCTGCACGTCGAAAACAGCTGCGACACTTTCAAACTTTGCAGGCACCCTTGACGAAAGTATATTGCGCTGCAACTGCGAAGGCATTACCCCTTTCGCAACTGCAGAATCCGAAGGACACGCCGCATGGCCCTTGATGCCCAAAGCCCCGCCGCAGCCCTGTTGCCCAACCTGCTGACCCTGACAGCCGAGGCCCTGCCCGAGGTTGAGGCGCAGTTTATCGTCGCGCGTGAATCGTTGCGGGCCCTGGTGACGGTGGGCGGCAAAGTGTCGACGCAGGCCTTGGAAGACCATCAGTTTGCCGCGCACACGCTGTCCTGGCTGGCCACCTATACCGAATCGCTGCGGCAGATGCAGGCTTGGGCCACGCGGTTGGCCGCCGATGGCCAATTTGGCGAAATGGAGGGTCTGATCCTGCAAATCGCCTTTGGCGAATATCTGAACCAGATACACGGCGGCATTGCGATGTCTCAGGGGGAGGTCGCACGATTGCAGGACCTTGGGCTGACCCCTGATGCAGCGGGCGCGGCGGCGGTTTGCCTTATGGCCCAGGGCAACACCGTCGCCGCCCGCACAAGGTTGGTGGCCTGCATGCGTGACAACCAGGGGCGCGCGACCTTTGGCATCACCGGGCTGGACGATGAACTTGAGATGATCCGCGACCAGTTCCGCCGCTTTGCCGATGAGCAGGTGGTTCCGCACGCCCATGGCTGGCATCTGCGGGATGAGTTGATTCCAATGGAGATCATCACGGCGCTGGCGGACATGGGGGTGTTTGGCCTGACCATTCCCGAGGAATTCGGCGGCTTTGGCCTTTCAAAGGCGTCGATGGTGGTGGTGTCCGAAGAGTTGTCGCGCGGGTATATCGGCGTGGGGTCACTGGCCACGCGCAGCGAGATCGCGGCAGAACTGATCTTGTGCGGCGGGACCGAGGCGCAAAAGGCGCATTGGCTGCCGGGGTTGGCCAGTGGGTCAATCTTGCCAACGGCGGTGTTCACCGAGCCGAACACCGGGTCAGACCTTGGATCGCTGCGCACCCGCGCGGTGCAGGGCGCAGATGGTTGGGAGATTACAGGCAACAAGACCTGGATCACCCATGCCGCGCGCACGCATGTGATGACGCTGCTGGCGCGCACCGATCCGGACACCAGCGATTATCGCGGCCTGTCGATGTTTCTGGCCGAAAAGATGCCCGGCACGGATTCGGTGCCCTTTCCCACGCCGGGCATGACGGGCGGAGAGATTGGGGTGTTGGGCTATCGCGGCATGAAGGAATACGAACTGGCCTTTGACGGGTTCAAGGTGGACGCCGCGAACCTGCTGGGCGGTGTGCCGGGGCAGGGCTTCAAGCAGTTGATGCAGACGTTTGAATCCGCCCGTATCCAGACGGCGGCGCGGGCGGTTGGGGTTGCCCAATCGGCGCTGGAAGTCGGCATGAAATACGCCGAAGACCGCAAGCAATTCGGCAAGGCGCTGATCGAATTCCCGCGCGTGTCGGGTAAGCTTGCGATGATGGCGGTGGAAATCATGGTCGCGCGGCAGCTGACCTATTTCAGCGCCTGGCAGAAGGATCATGACAAACGCTGTGATCTTGAGGCAGGGATGGCGAAACTGCTGGGCGCGCGGGTGGCCTGGGCCTGTGCTGACAACGCGTTGCAGATCCATGGCGGCAACGGCTTTGCCTTGGAGTATCAGATCTCCCGCATCCTGTGCGACGCGCGCATTCTGAACATCTTTGAAGGGGCTGCGGAAATTCAGGCGCAGGTCATTGCGCGGCGTCTTTTGGACTGAGATTTCCGGCTGAGGGCCCCCCTCGGGAGGGGCGCGGCGTGCCGAGGCGCGGGTGCAACTGGCTGGCGACCGTATAGGCCGCCAGCAAGCCCAATCCGGCGGCGGCGAACACGCCCTGAACGGGGGCAACCAGCAGCACCAGCCATGCGGCACCGGGGGTAAGGATGCCCGACACGTCGCGAAAGCTGGAATAGACGGCCGACATCTCGGCCCGC
>CAZCFC010000275.1:0-4176 GCA_964497815.1 uncultured Cypionkella sp. | reverse complement strand
TTTCAGCTTTTACATCGCGCTGGCGGGGCTGCCCCTGCCCACCACCGTGGCGCTTTACTACTCTGGCCCGTTGTTCATCACCGTGATGTCGGTGCTGTTTCTGGGCGAGAAAGTCGGCGCGCTGGCTTGGCTTGCGGTGCTGACCGGATTTGTCGGGGTGATCATCATGGTGCGCCCCGGCTCGGCGCTGTTCGACTGGGCGGCGCTGCTGCCGATCGTGTCGGGCCTGACCTATGGCATCGCCATGATCGCCGCGCGGCGCATGGGCACGCAGGAAACTGCGGCGGCTCTGGCCTTCTGGGGCAACGCGGTGTTTCTGGGCTGCGCCTGTCTGATGGCGGTGTATTTCAGCGCGGGCGGGCATCTGATCGACAGCCACCCCAGCCTGGCCTTCCTGACACGGGGCTGGATCACGCCAACCGGGCCTGATCTGGCGTTGATGATGACCTGCGGCGTTGTGGCGGCGCTTGGGCTGTGGCTGTTGACCCAGGCCTACCGGATTGCGGCGGCCTCAACCGTTGCGCCCTTCGAATACATGGGCCTGATCTGGTCGGTGCTGTGGGGCTGGATCTTCTGGCGCGACTGGCCCGATGCTCAGGGGTGGCTGGGCATCGGCATCATCGCGGGTGCGGGCATTTTCGTGCTGCTGCGCGAGCGCGTCAAACCCTAAACCGCAAAGCGCGCGCGCAGGCCCGCCACATGCGGAGCCAGCCGTTCAACCTTGGCCCATTGCGCCAAGACATCCGCCCAGCGGATCGGCACAAAGGTCACAGCATCACCCGCGACCGCGCGGCCAAAGGCGGCAACCTCACGCCGATGCAATGCGATCCGTTTTGGATCCAGCTTCTTGCCCGAGGCCCAAGTGGTGGGTTCGGCGTACAAATACACCAGAACGGCCCCCACCGCCCGCTTTTCGGCGCGGGTGTGGATACCATAAGCACTTTTGATCAGTTGCACCGCGTCAAGGCACAGATAGGATTCATGCCCACGCACCAATTCATCGCGCAGCTTGGTAAAACCCGGCAGCTTTTCGCCCCAGACCGGGCGATCCACCACCTCGGCAAAGCCATTGGCCTTCAACGGGCGGAATGGCTCATAGCGCCGCGCCTCGATGCCGATCAAAGTGGTGTGGGTTTCGATCCCCACATCCAGCCAGGGGTGCCGCCCCTCGCTCCACGGAAACCGCATCTCGGCCTCCAGGGTCACGCTGGCCACTTGCCCGGCGGGCACACCCGGCAAAGGCGGCAGATCCGCCGCCCGGTTCAGAAACCAGCCGAAGGCGTTCGCTGTCAAAGCCGCAGAAGACTCTGGCCCATCAAACTTGGCCGTCCGGATTTCATGGCCCGGAGAGCGTTTGAGGCATTCAAGGATCCCTTCAACGGGCAGATCAGGCAGGAAATCGGGCATGGCGGCCTCCAATACAACAAAAGGGCCGCCCCAGCGGAGCGGCCCCTGATTTTTCGCAGAACAGTCGAGATTACATCTCGTCCAGCGCTTCGATGGCCTTCTGAAGCTCTTCTTTCGAGACTTCCTTGTCGGTCACTTTGGCACCGGCCACGATGTGGTCAACGACCTTGTCCTCGAAGATCGGCGCACGCAGCTGCTGCTGCATTTGCGGGTTCTTCTGAACAAACTCGAAATACTGACGCTCTTGGCCCGGATACTGACGCGCCTGCGCCAGAACCGCCTGGGTCATCTCGGCGTCCGTCACGGTGACTTCGGCCTTGCGACCCACTTCGGCCAGAACCAGACCCAGACGCACGCGACGCTCGGCCAGTTTCTTGTGCTCTTCGGTGGTCTCAACCGAACCGTGGTTGTGATCGTGGACTTCCGGGTTTTCCTCGTGCCACAGCTGGTGCGCAATCTGCGCGGCCTCGGCATCGACCAAAGCCGCCGGCAGGTCGAACTTGACCAAGCCGTCCAGCTGATCCAGCAAAGCCCGCTTCAGCACAGCGCGCGACGCGCCTTTGTACTCGGCCTCAAGCCGCTCTGCGATCTGGCCCTTCAGGGCTGCCAGATCTTCGGCACCGTATTTCTTGGCCAACTCGTCGTCCAGCTCGGCGGTCTTGGCCTCACGGATCGACTTGATCGACACGGCGAACACAGCCGCCTTGCCAGCCAGATGCGCCGCACCATAGTTTTCCGGGAAGGTCACGTTGACCGAAACCGGCTTGCCGACCTTGCCGCCGATCAGCTGGTCTTCAAAGCCCGGAATGAACGAGTTCGACCCCAGAACCAGCGGGTAATCTTCGCCAGTGCCGCCTTCGAATTCCACGCCGTCAACCGAACCCTTGAAGTCGATCACAACCTGATGGCCGGTGCGGGCCTTCTTGATTTCGGCATTGTCGACATAGGTCTGCGCGGTAGCGGCCAGATTGGTCAGCGCCTCTTCAACCGAAGCATCATCGGCCTTTACCGACAAACGGTCCAGCGTGATCAACGAGGTGTCAAGTTCGGGAATCGGCGGCAGGGCTTCGTAGGCCATCTCGACCACAACGTCCTGACCTTCTTTCCAGGTCTCGCCGCCCACCATCTTCACTTCGGGCTGCAACGCCGGACGGTCGCCCGAGGCGTCGAAGTGCGACTTCATCGCACCGTCGATGGCGTCTTGCATGGCGTCGCCCATCAGGCGCTGGCCGAACTGCTTTTTCAGGATCGCCAAAGGCACTTTGCCCTTGCGAAAGCCCTTGATTTCAATGTCGGGCTGCGCCTCGAGCAATTTTTCCTGAACTTTTGCTTCCAGCTCTGCCGCGGTCACCGTGATGGTGTAGGCGCGCTTCAAGCCGTCTTTCAGGGTTTCGGTGACCTGCATTTCCTCGTCCTTCTCATCCATCTGGTGCGGGTGGAGGGACTTGAACCCCCACGCCTTGCGGCGCCAGAACCTAAATCTGGTGCGTCTGCCAATTTCGCCATACCCGCATATGCCAACAAGCGGCAGACCGGCCCAAAGCCGGGACTGCCGCTTGATTTCCGCGCCCTTCTAACAAAGCCCCGCGAGGGAAGCGAGAGGAAAAAGCAGCGGCATCACACGGGCCAGAAACCCCGTAAAAACCGTCGCATTAACGCAATCTTGCCACAGTCGGGCGCAAAAAGGGAAACCAAGGCAAAGACAGGGGATTTGAAATGGCACCGATGATCGTTGGCGACAAGACCA
Source organism: uncultured Cypionkella sp. (assembly GCA_964497815.1). Lineage (GTDB taxonomy): Bacteria > Pseudomonadota > Alphaproteobacteria > Rhodobacterales > Rhodobacteraceae > Cypionkella. The sequence goes on along the minus strand of CAZCFC010000275.1, from coordinate 1,022 downwards.
CGCCATCCGCATCCCACAGCACATTGACCCATGGCATCGCCCTTGGCACCCAGGTCCTGACACTGGAGGGCGAGATGCCGATCGAGTTTCTGACCCACGGTGACCGCATCCTGACCCGCTCGGGCGCGCGCAGTCTGCGCAGCATCAAGGTGTGCAGCGTCCGCAACGGCCGCGTCATCCGCATCACCGCGGGCAGCCTGGGCGTGGACCGCCCCGGCTGCGACATGATTGTGTCGCCCGACCAACCCATCCTGATCCGCGACTGGCGTGCCAAGGCCCTGTTCGGCAGCGCCACCGCGATGGTCCCCGCCGCCCGTCTGGCCGATGGCGAATACATCCGCGCCGAAGTGGTTGAAGACATGCGCTTTTACACGCTGCATCTGGACACCGCCGAGGTGATCTATGCGGGCGGTCTGGAACTGGCCTGCACCCCGGAAACCGTTTCAGCCTAAGGACAGGTATCAGATTCCCAAAGGAATCTGCTCTGGCCGAAATGCCCGCTATACCCCCAACCGACGGAACACCGCTGGCAGTTGATCGGCCAAGTCCTCGGCAATCAACCCCGGCCCGAATTCCCGCGCGCATTCCACATGCAGCCAAGCCCCGGTGCAGGCCGCGTCAAAGGGCGCAAATCCCCGCGCCAGAAGCCCGGTGATCAACCCCGCCAGCACATCGCCCGATCCCGCCGTGGCCAACCAGGGAGCCGCGCGGTCATAGGCCGCCGAACTGATGGCACAGCGCCCGTCGGGGTGCGCAATCACCGTGTCCGGTCCCTTGAACAGCACCACACAGCCCGCACGCCGGGCCGCCGCACGGGTTGCATCCACCTTGGACCAGCCAGGCCCCTGCGCGGCGGGCGCGGCCAGCCTGTCGGCCAGATCGGGAAACAACCGTGCAAATTCGCCGCCATGCGGGGTCAGCACACATCCGTCGTGCAGGGCCGCGAACGCCGCAGGATCCCGCGCCAACACCGTCAACGCATCCGCATCCAACACCACAGGTCGGGACGTGCCGTCACCCTG
>CAZCFC010000274.1:0-4179 GCA_964497815.1 uncultured Cypionkella sp. | reverse complement strand
GCTTTCGCATGGCATACGTCCCCGGACCGGCTGGAACCTGTTGCGCGGGTGGCGCGGGTGGATATCGGGCTGTTGATCGGGGTGAACCGGTCGCGCGATACGCTGCTGGAGAACACCCGGCACTTTGCCGCAGGTCTGCCCGCCAACAATGCGTTGCTTTGGGGCGCACGGGGGATGGGGAAATCCAGTCTGGTCAAGGCGGTGCATGCGGCGGTGCGGGCCGAGGCGCCGGATCTGAAGATTGTCGAGTTGTCACGTGAGGACCTGCCTTCGGTGCAGCGGTTGCTGTCGCATCTGCGCGCGGCCCCCTTTCAGTTCATCCTGTTCTGCGATGATCTGTCATTCAGCCATGACGATCAGCATTACAAAAGCCTGAAGGCGGTGCTGGACGGCGGCATCGAGGGGCGGCCCGAGAACGTGCTGTTCTATGCCACGTCGAACCGTCGCCATCTGATGCCGCGCGACATGATCGAAAACGAGACGCAGGCCGCCATTCATTCGACCGAGGCGGTCGAGGAAAAGGTGTCACTGTCGGATCGCTTTGGGCTGTGGCTGGGCTTTCATCCCTGCACGCAGGATGAATATCTGGACATGATCCGGGGCTATTGCGCCGCGCATGGGGTCGTCATCGCGCCCGAAACGCTGCGTGCCGAAGCCATCGAATGGCAGGCCACACGCGGGGGCCGTTCGGGCCGGGTGGCGTGGCAATTCTTCTGCGATCTGGCGGCGCGTTCGGGCGTGCGGTTGTGACCTCTTGTCATTTGCGTTCCAAGGGCTGATCCTGACCGCATGATAGCTGAAATCCTGATTGTTCTGGCGCTGATCTGTTTGAACGGCGTGTTGGCGATGTCTGAAATGGCAATTGTCTCGGCGCGGCCTGCGCGGTTGAAACCGCTTGAGGCAAAGTCTGCGGGCGCGCGGGCGGCTTTGCGGCTGGGTGAGGACCCCGGTCGATTCCTGTCCACGGTGCAGATCGGCATCACGTTGGTGGGTGTGTTGTCGGGGGCGCTGTCGGGGGCCACTTTGGGCGCGCGGCTGACCGGCTGGCTGGCGGCGCGGGGCATGGAGGCGGATTGGGCCTCGACCATTGGTGTGGGCGGCGTTGTGGTGACGCTGACCTATGTGTCTTTGATCGTTGGGGAATTGGTGCCCAAGCAACTGGCACTGCGCAATCCCGAAGGTCTGGCGGTGCGGGTGGCACCTGCCATGCTGATCTTGTCCCGGGTGGCGGCCCCGATCGTTTGGCTGCTGGACCGGTCTGGCCGTGCGCTGCTGTGGCTGATGGGGCAGCGCGGCGTTGGTGGCAGCAAAGTCACCGAGGAAGAGGTGCATACCATTCTGACCGAAGCCCATGAGGGCGGCGTGCTGGAGGACGAAGAGCGCGAGATGATGGCGGGTGTCATGCGTCTGGGCGACCGATCGGCCCGCGCCTTGATGACGCCCCGGCATGAAGTCCTGATGCTGGAACTGGAGTCCACCTCGACCGAGGCCATCGCCGCCGTGCGCCGCATCGCGCGGCCGCGGATGTGCGTGCAAAGCCGCGAGTCGGGCGATGTGGTGGGGATCATCACGCTGGCCGATGCCTTCAACGCGGTGTCGCGGCGCGAGCCGTTGGATTTGCGGGCGCTGTTGCGGGATGTGCCGGTGGTGTCGGATGTGGCGGATGCGCTGGACGTGATGGAGGTGCTGCACCGCACCCCGCATCACATGGCGCTGGTCTATGATGAATACGGCCATTTTGAAGGGCTGATCACCACCGATGACGTGCTGGAGGCGATCACTGGCGCGGTCAGCTCGTCCGATGTGGGCGAGCCTGCGATACTGGAGCGCGGCGACGGCAGCCTGCTGGTGTCGGGATGGATGCCTGCGGATGAGTTCTGCGACCGGCTTGGCCTGTCGCGCAAGCTGGCGGGGGACTATGACACCATCGCCGGACTGGTGCTGCACCAATTGCACCGCATGCCGGTGCTGGGCGATACCTTTGTGGCCGAAGGCTATCGGTTTGAGGTGATAGATCTGGACGGGCTGCGCATTGACAAGGTGCTGGTCAGCCAGCAATAAGCCGCGCTTCGCCGGCGGGCGGCGAAAACGTCCCCCGTCAACGTCCCCCGCCACAGAACGCCTCCGGCGGGGGAGTATTTGCAAAACAGCAATGTCGGGCCGCGCTTTTTGCGGGGCGTTGATTATTGCAGGTAGGGCATCGGATCGACGCTGTCGACGCCTTTGCGGACCTCGAAATGCACGAAGGCGGGCGAGGCCGCGCGCACCACGGCGATGGTCTGGCCGCGTTTGACCTTGTCGCCCTTGGCCACCTTCAGCCCGTCAACGCCTGCGTAAACCGTCAGGATACCGTCGGCATGACGGATCACCACGATTGGCGTGCCTGCGGTGTCTTTGGTCACCGCGGCGACGCTGCCATCCGAAGCGGCCTTGACGGCGGTGCCTGCCGCAGCGGCGATGTCGATGCCGTCATTCTTCTTTTTGGTATACCCACGGATGATGTTGCCATTCACCGGCATTGCGAATGTCGTGGCCGATGCGGCGGTACGATCGGCGCCAAGATCGGCGGCAGGCGCCTCGGCCTTGGGTTTACCGGCGGATGTCGCGGCCTTGGCCGGCTTTTCGGCGGGCAGCGGTTTCTTGGCCGAGGGCGGCTCTGGCGTCGGTGAACCCGAACCGGGCGGGGTTTCGTCAATCAAGGTGGCGGTCGGGCTGGACGAGGAGGCCCCCGAGGGGATCGTCAGATATTGGCCCTCGCGCACCTCAAGATCCGGGCCAAGCCCGTTCAGATCGGCCAGCGACCGGGCCGAGACGCCAAAGACCCGCGCGATCGAAAACGCGGTTTCGCCGCGCTTGACCTGATAGCGGGTGGTGTTGCCGCCCGCAGGTTTGGCGGCCGCAGGGGTGGTGGCCGGGCCCACACGGTCCAGCGCGGTGGTGGCGATGGTGGACACGTCCAGCGCCCCACCGGGGGACGTGTTGCCGATGACACCGCCGGTCAGCGCACCACCCTGGCCCGCGCCGCGACCCGGCAGGGCCAGTTGTTCGCCTTCACGCAGTGCATCGGTGGGACGCAGGGCGTTGTAGCGGGCCAGTTCGTCCGGGGCGATGCCAACGCGGGCGGCGACCGATGCCACCGTATCGCCGCTTCGCGCCACTGCGACCTGATAGTCGGGGTAGCTGACCACGCCGCGGTTGTCCGCACTGGGGCGCGGACCGTTGCCCTGCACCGCCCCCGAGGTGTTCAGCGCACCGTCCCCTGCGCGCAAATCCCAATCGAGATTGCCACTGTTGCAGGCCGACAGCAGCAACATCGCGGTGACACCAAACACTGGAAAACGCAAAACGGTCATGCTTGCCTCATAGGATTGGGCCGGGTTGATCCCGCGCCCCTTTATTCTGTTCCAAGCCCCTCGACCAGCGGCACAAAGCGCACGGGGCGAAGTTCTTCGTAGTCATAGCCACTGTCCAGCCGTGTCACCTTGATCAGATGTTGCACGGTGTCCGATTGGCCGACAGGGACAACCATGATACCGCCGATCTTCAACTGCGCCAAGAGGGGGCCGGGGGGGTCTTCGGCGGCGGCCGTCACGATGATGCGATCAAACGGGGCCTGATCGGGCAAACCAAAGCTGCCATCGGTGGCCATGGCGACGATATTGACCAGCCCAAGGTCGCGGAACACGTCCTGCGCCTCGCGGACCAGACGGCGGTGGCGGTCGACGGTGTAGACGCGCCGGGCCAGGTGGCTGAGAATTGCGGCCTGATAGCCAGACCCGGTGCCGACCTCCAGCACCGTATCGCGGGGCTGCACGTTCAGCGCCTGCGTCATCAGTCCGACAACCGATGGTTGCGAAATGGTCTGACCGCAGGCGATGGGCAGCGGCATGTCTTCGTAGGCGCGTTCCGCAAACAGGCCGCGCACGAAATGGCCGCGATCCACGCGCTCCATCGCGGTCAGGACGCGGGCGTCGGTGACACCTCGGGATCTCAGGGCAAACAAAAATCGCATCTTGCGTTCGGCCACCGGTTCGTCGTCGGGTTGGCCGCTCTCCCTCATCCCAGCCGCACCGCAAGGTCGGCCAGCAGGTCATGCGCCGTCAGATCACAGCGCAACGGCGTGATCGAGATATAACCGTCCAGATTGACCGCGGCATCGGTGCCGGGCAGGGTGGGGGT
>CAZCFC010000273.1:0-4189 GCA_964497815.1 uncultured Cypionkella sp. | reverse complement strand
ACCTGGCTCCCGCCGTGCAGGCCGTGACGCGCATCCTGGAAAACCGCGCGGCGGCCTATGCCAAGCATCCCGCCGATCCGGCATGGCTGTTTGACGCCGACACCATGAAGCCGCGTGTCAACAACCCGGCCTGGGTTCAGGCCATTCAGGATGTGATGGACCTGATCGCCCTTCCCGGCGCTTATCCCGCCGACCAGATCAACGCCGATCCCGGCACCACGGCGTTCAGCCAGTTCCTTGCAGGCACCGGTTCCATGCTGACGTGGTGGGGCGACGTGGGGTCCAACGCGCGCACCTCCGACAGCTCGGTTGTGGGCGATGTCGTGGGCTTTGGCATCAACCCCGGGTCGGACAAGGTTTACAACAGCCAGACCGGCGCATGGGAAGAAACCTACAACGAGTCGCCGAACATGGCTTATCTGGGCTGGGGCGTTTACGTCACCAACCGCGTGTCGGGCGACGAGAAAAAGCGCAAGGCAGCATGGTCGGCCGCAGCCCATCTGGGCGGCAAAGACCTGTCGCTGTGGACCGCTGCCTATCCGTCGGGCTTCCAGCCTTACCGCAATTCGCACTTCCAGTATGATGAGTGGGCAGCGGCAGGGTATGACAAGGCCTTTGTCGAGGATTATCTGGGGTCCAACGCCGACAGCTACAACCACCCGAACGCCGCGATCGAACCGCGGATTCCGGGCATCTTCCAATACTATTCGGTCGCAGAGGATGAATTGGCCAAAGGCTATTCTGGCCAATACAAGTCGGCGCAGGAAACCGCCGACGCGATTGCTGCGGCTTGGGAGAAGATCACCGACCAGATCGGCCGTGACAGCCAGATTGCCCTCTACAAGGCATCCTTGGGGATGTGAGGTGGATGGGCGGGGATACACCCGCCCATCAAACATGGCGTGCCGGGGTGAACCCCGCCCTATAAGTCAGTAGGGCGGGGATTGGCCCACAGCATGATTGAGGCTGCGCCTGCCGGGCGCAGCCATTTTTTCCGAACCGGGGCAATAACCGTGAGCAGCGCAGGCGACCAACTTCATGTTGTCACCAATGACACCATCTCGGCGGGTCGCAAGGCCTTTGGCCGCGCGATCATCTGGGGGTCGGCGGCCTTTATGGTGGCCACGGCCTACAGCCAGATGTCGCAGGTTCTGGGGTGGTCGGACTTTGGCTTTCAGAACTGGCGACCCACGCTTTACGCCTACATCTTGTGGGCGGTCTGTCTGTGCTGGGGGCAGGTTCTGATCAACGGCGAACATGGCAAGCGCACGCTGTTCGTGCTGCCCGCGGCCCTTTTCGTGATTTCGCTGACCGTGTTTCCGCTGCTGTTCGGATTGGTTATCGCCTTTTCAGACTGGAACCTGTCCAGCCCGAATGGCCGCCAGTTCAACGGGTTGGCCAATCTGCGGCAGATGTGGGCCGATCCGTTCTACTGGAACGCCATGCTGAACATGGTCTGGTATGTGCTTGCGATCATTGTGGAATATGCGATTGCCTTTGGTCTTGCCCTTGCCCTGAACGCCGAAATCCGGGCGCGCAAGTTCTTTCGCGTGGCCTTCCTGCTGCCGCTGATGCTGTCGCCCGTCGCCGTCAGCTGGATGATCGGCAAATCCATGCTTGAGCCGCGTTTTGGCCCCTTGGCGCGGTTGGGCCGGGCCTTGGGCTGGGATGATCCGTCGTTCTTTGGCAGCCCCTGGGTGGCCAAGCTGACCATCATGGTAATGGACGCCTGGACCTTTATCCCCTTCATGATGATCATGATCTTGGCAGGGTTGCAGGCGATCCCAAAGGAATTGAACGAGGCCGCAAAGGTAGACGGTGCGAATGGCTGGCGCAACTTCTGGGAGGTGACGTTCCCGCTGATGCTGCCGGTGTCGATCACAGCTATCCTGATCCGGATCATCTTCAAGCTGAAGCTGGCTGACATCGTCATTGCGGTCACATCTGGCGGGCCGGGCGGGGCCACGGATACGGTGACGTCGTTCATCTTCCGCGAATACCGGGACCGGTCGAATGTGGGCTACGGCACGCTTCTGGCCATGGTCTATCTGGTGATCATCATCGTGGTGATGACCCTGCTGATGAAACTGGCGGACAGGTTTTCGAGGCCAAGAACATGAGTGATCCCGCGATGACGAATGCACAGATTTTCCACGATTCCGCGACGGACAAGGGCTTTCGCGCGAAATGGTGGACGGGGCGGCTGGCGGTTTATGCGATGTTGCTGCTGTGGGCGCTGATCTGCCTGTTTCCAATCTATTGGACTTTGACCACCAGCTTCAAGATGGCCCCCGATGTGATGAAGGGCCATATGGTGCCTTGGGTGGATTTCACCCCGAAATGGCTTGGCTGGAAGACGTTGGGCCTGTCGCCCGATACCCTTGGCACCGTCAGCACGGTGCGGGATGAGTTTCTGAAACGCTTTGCCAATTCCGCGATAGCCTCGGTGGTGTCGTCGGTTCTGGCGGTGATCCTGGGATCTTTGGCCGCCTATGGCTTGTCGCGGTTCAGCTATAAATTCGGCTGGATGCGCAACGGCGACATCTCGTTCTTCTTTCTGTCGCAATTGATCCTGCCGCCGGTGGTTCTGGCATTGCCGATGCTGGTTCTTTACAAGGAGCTGGCGCTGCTGGACACGCGGATCGGTTTGATCTTGCTGTATACTTTGTCGGTGCTGCCAATCGTCATCTGGATCATGCGTGATCAGTTCTCATCCATCCCGACCGAGGTCGAAGAGGCGGCTCTGGTTGACGGGTTGTCGATCTGGGGGGCGTTCATCACCATCATTCTGCCCATTGCCTTGCCGGGGATGGTGGCGGCGTTCATTCTGTCGCTGGTGCTGACGTGGAACGAGTATTTCTTTGCGGCTTTGCTGACGTCGACCCATGCCAATACGCTGCCGGTGATGGTGGCATCGCAGACCGGGTCTCAAGGGATTTCATGGTGGTCGATGGCGGCGCTGGCCTGGGCCGCCATCCTGCCGCTGATCGTGATCGGGGTGGTGCTGGAGCGCTATATCATCAAGGGCATGGCTGCGGGTGCGGTCAAATAGGGGGCGGTGAAACCGATGTTGAAGGGTATTGACCGGCATCTGTCGGCAGAGCTGGTGCATGTGCTGATGCTGATGGGGCATGGCGATGAACTGGTGATCTGTGATGTGAACCATCCCGCAGCCACGATTGCCGCCCAAACCACCTATGGCCGGATTGTCGATATGGTGGGTTGCGACATTCCAACCGGGGCGGCGGCCATCCTGTCGCTGATGCCGCTGGACACATTCGTCGATGCGCCGGTGTCGCGGATGCAGGTGGTGGGCCAGCCCAATGGTGATATGCCGGTGTTTGGTCTGATGCAGGCGGTGATTGACACCGCCGAGCGCCGCCCGGTGCGGATGCAGGCATTGGAGCGGTTTGCCTTTTATGAGGCCGCCAAGCGCGCCTTTGCCATCGTGCGCACCTCTGATCCGGGGCCGTATGGCTGTTTCATCCTGAAAAAGGGCGTGATCGACTTGCCGCGGCTTTAGCGGCCTGCGGCTGCAGGGGGGCTGTCGGCCCCGCAAGCCGAAATGGCAGACCATTTCTGCCGCTCAATTCAGGTCCCCCAATTCCGGTCCCCAATTTCTGTCCCTGACGACATTTTCGCACAGAGGAGGTCGCAGGATCTGCCCTAGGCCCAGACCTGATTGGGGTCAGGCAGCGGGATTGCCGCCAGCAATTCGCGGGTATAGGCGGCCTGAGGGGTGGCAAACAGGTCTGCCGTGACGGCGTTTTCCACGATTTCCCCATGGTGCAGCACCAGGATGCGGGTGCAAAGGCGGCGGATGACCGACAGATCATGGCTGATGAAGGCCAGCGTCAGGCCAAGGTCTTTGACCAGTTGCTCCAGCAGGTTCAGCACCTGGGCCTGAGACGACACATCAAGGCCCGAGACAATCTCATCGGCCAGAATGAAATCGGGTTTCAGCGCGATGGCGCGGGCGATGCCGATGCGCTGGCGTTGACCGCCGGAAAGTTCATGCGGATACCGGCTGGCAAAACTGCGGGGCAGGCCGACATGGTCCAACGCCTCGGCCGCGCGGGTGTGCGGGTTGGAAAGACCATGCAAACGCAGGGGCGCTGCAATGATCTGGCCAATGCGGTGGCGGGGGTTCAGGCTGCTCATCGGGTCTTGGAAGATCATCTGGAAGCGG
>CAZCFC010000272.1:0-4211 GCA_964497815.1 uncultured Cypionkella sp. | reverse complement strand
GGCAGGCGTTTCGTTTCGGAATGGCGGGGCATGCACAACCTATCGCGTGACTTGAGCCTTGGTTCTGGGTAGAAATGCCCGGAAAATCAAGGGGGCCCCATGCCGCACCGTCCTTATGTCATTGATCAGATGATCTCGGCCAAAGCCATCGCAGCGCGAGTCGAGGCTTTGGCACGCGAAATCACAACCTATTATCAGGGTTGCGACAAGCTGGTCGTGGTTGGCCTGCTGCGCGGATCTTTCGTGTTCATCGCGGATCTGGTGCGCGCAATCGACCTTCTCTTGCACGTCGATTTTCTGGAAGCGTCCAGCTATGGCGATGCCACCCATTCGTCGCGGGAGGTGCGTATCCTGAAGGATTTGCGCGGAGAAATCGCGGGTCAGGATGTGCTGGTGGTTGAGGATATTGTTGATACCGGCTTTACCCTGTCGCATGTCAAGCGCCTGCTGCTGTCGCGCGAACCTGCCCGGCTGGAAGTCTGCGCGTTGCTGGACAAACCTTCGCGGCGCGAGGTGGACATAAAGGCCACATGGACCGGGTTCGAGATCCCCGATGAATTTGTCGTGGGATATGGCATTGATTTTGCACAGCGCAACCGCAACCTGCCCTATATTGGCAAGGTGCGCTTCACGGAGTGAGCTGACTTGCGTCATCGGCCTGCCTGACCGGATCAAGCGTATGTCGGGTGATGGCCCGGCCCTGCGCGCGGCACTAGGTGGCATATGTGCGGGACTGGTCAGGTTGGCGGATGTTGCACGCGGCTGGCACAACGCAACGGCCCTAAACCGACGGTATAGGGGACAGGCCCTGCGCGGTGTTGGCGTCGATTTACGTGCAACAGCCCTTGATTATGGCCACGCTTCAGAGATTGTAGCGTGACCTCCCCTTGCTGAAAAGGCGCTGACCCATGGGACGTCTTTCCTACGCCGCCGCTGGCATCGCGCTGCTTGGCCTTGCCGGCTTCGTGCTGTTGTCAGCGCCGCGCACTGGCAATCCTGCTGATTTTGACGGGCTGACGGGCGATATTGCCAAGGGAGAGCGGGTATTCTGGGCGGCGGGCTGTGCCTCATGCCACAGCGCGCCGGATGCTGTGGCCTCGGATCGCCCGGTTCTGGCGGGTGGGCAGGCCTTTGCCTCGCCGTTCGGCACCTTCCTTGCGCCCAATATTTCAACCGATCCGGCACAGGGTATTGGCGGCTGGACCACGGTGGCCTTTGCCAATGCCATCCTTTACGGCGTGTCGCCCACGGGGCAGCACTACTTCCCGGCCCTGCCCTATGCCGCCTACCGCAGAATGCAGCCGCAGGATGTGGTGGACCTGAAGGCGTTCATCGACACCTTGCCTGCCGATGCCAGCCCCAGCCAGCCGCATCAGATCAGCTTTCCCTTCAACATCCGCCGCAGTCTTGGGCTCTGGAAGCTGATGTTCTTGCGCGATGATTGGGTGATGAAGGGTGATCTGACACCGCAGCTGGAACGTGGCCGCTATCTTGTCGAAGCGGTGGCCCATTGCGGCGAATGCCACACCCCGCGCAACCTGTTGGGGGGGCTTGATACCGCCCGCTGGCTGGGCGGCGCCCCCGATCCGTCGGGCAAGGGCAACATTCCCAACATCACGCCGGGCAGGCTGACATGGTCCGAATCCGAGATCGTCGAATACCTGACCACGGGCTTCACCCCGGAATTTGACAGCGTTGGCGGCCATATGGCGCATGTGGTGGACAACATGGCCAAGCTGCCGGACGCCGACCGTCAGGCCGTTGCCGCCTATGTCAAAGCGGTGCCTGCCGTTCCCTAGGGGCCCTGGATGGCCCTGATCGGCCAATCGCACGGGCCGCGTGGCGGCTTTGTGCGCGGGCCTTGCGCATCAGCGGCTTTCAGTGTCTGGCGGTGCAGATGCCCTGAACCGCCTTGCTGTGCTGATTGTGGATGATGGTTTCGCGCAAACCGATTGCCGCATGATCCGGGGCAATCGACCGCCATCACCAATGGTGTCGCGCCTTAAATCCGATCAGCACCGGGCACAAAGGGTTGACCGATGCGGACAGGCCGTAGAACAGGTCGCGGCACCCCACGCTGATCACCCCCCCGGCAGGTCGGGGGGCGACACCTAGGCGCGCCCCAGCTTTTCCATCCGCGCGCTGCGCAGCCGGGCGAAATCGTCGCCCGCATGATAGCTGGACCGCGTCAGCGGCGTGGCCGAAACCATCAGGAAACCCTTGCCATAGGCCGATGTTTCATAGGCCTTGAATTCATCAGGGGTGACAAAGCGGTCAACCCTGTGGTGTTTCGGCGTGGGTTGCAGATATTGCCCGATGGTCAGGAAATCGACATCCGCCGCGCGCATGTCGTCCATCACCTGCCCCACGCCCTGCCGATCTTCACCCAAGCCCACCATGATACCGGATTTGGTGAACAGCGTCGGGTCCAGTTCCTTGACCTTTTGCAGCAGGCGCAAGGAATGGAAATAGCGCGCGCCGGGGCGGACACTGGGGTAAAGGCCGGGCACGGTTTCAAGGTTGTGGTTGAACACATCCGGGCGGGCCTCGACCACCTTTTCAAGCGCCGAGGGCGGACATTTCAGGAAATCGGGGGTCAGAATCTCGATCGTGGTGCCCGGAGAGCGGTGGCGGATGGCGCGGATGGTCATGGCGAAATGGTCCGCCCCCCCATCTTCCAGATCGTCGCGGTCGACGCTTGTGATGACCACATGCTTCAGCCCCAGTTCCGACACCGCATGCGCCACGCGGCCAGGCTCGAACGTGTCAAGGGCCTTGGGCTTGCCGGTGGCGATGTTGCAGAACGAACAACCGCGCGTGCAGATCTCGCCCATGATCATCATCGTGGCATGGCCCGCCGACCAGCATTCACCGACATTCGGGCATCCTGCCTCTTCGCAGACCGTCACCAGCTTTTTGTCGCGCAGAATATCGCGGGTTTTCTTGTACCCTTCAGAGGTCGGGGCCTTGACCCTGATCCAATCCGGCTTTTTCGGCTGGGCATTGTCGGGCTTGTGCGCCTTTTCGGGGTGGCGTTGATCGGGCAGTTTGAGATCGCGCAACGGTTTTTCCCCCTCACAGGTCTGCGCCCTACAGATAGTCTGCGCGCAGCCCCTTGGCAACGCCCCGAACGCTGTCGTGGGTGCATGGGGCTATGTGGTAAGGGCAAGGCAAACCGCAAGCGCGCCTGTCCGTTGAATGTAACCGGAGGGAAAATGAACAAGAAACTGATTGCCGAAGGGCTGGGAACCGCGATTCTGGTGCTGTTTGGGTGTGGCGCGGCCGTGATCGGCGGCGCGTCCATCGGGTTTGGCGGAATTTCGCTGGCCTTTGGTCTGGCCATTGTCGCCGCAGCCTATGGAATCGGGGCGATTTCCGGGACGCATCTGAACCCTGCGGTGTCTTTGGGGATGGTGGCGGCGGGCCGGATGACCGTATCGCACTTTCTGGGCTATGCGGCGGCGCAGGTGATCGGGGCCACGGTGGGCGCTGCGGTCTTGTACCTGATTGCCAGCGGCAAGGCCGATTTCGCCATGGGCGCATGGGCGCTGGGGTCGAATGGTTACGGTCCGGGCTATTTGGGCGCCTACAATCTGACCGCGGCTTTGGCTTTCGAGTTCGGGATGACCTTTGTGTTCGTCACGGTCATTCTGGGGGCCACGGGCAAAGGGGCGGCGGCGGGTTTTGCCGGGCTTGCGATCGGCCTGACTTTGGCGGCGATACATCTGGTGGGCATCAACGTCACCGGCGTTTCGGTGAACCCGGCGCGGTCAATCGGCCCGGCGATATTCGCGGGCGGCGCGGCACTGGCGCAGCTTTGGGTGTTCATCGTCGCCCCCTTGGCCGGTGGCGCATTGGCAGGTCTGATCTACAGGGCCGGACTGACCCGCGCCGACTGACCCGCGCCGACTGACCCTGATTGATCACCTCCTGATTGAGCACCGCAAGAAGGGGCACCGCCGCGTGCCCCTTTTTCATTTTAGAATTGTTCTAATTCCCTTTGCGCTGGCCGCTGCCGCACTATACTCTGTCGCACGAACCCCACGACCCCGTTGTCCGCGGGCCGGTGCATACCCTGCCCCGCCCAAAGCACACAGGCAAGACACATTCAAAATCGGAGACGACTCATGAACGGAAATGATGCAGGACGCGGCGGCAAATGCCCTGTGGTGCATGGTGCAGGCTCGCAAACCACATTTGCGGCGCGCTCG
>CAZCFC010000271.1:0-4232 GCA_964497815.1 uncultured Cypionkella sp. | reverse complement strand
GCTTTTAATGCCGCAGGAGTGGTTTCCTTCACCGGATCAGCAACGGCAACCATGCCCGCAATCGCACCATCCAGAACGACGAACATCACCGTCTCGCCCTGATCGCGGCGCTGATCGGCACGGGCTACCAGATCGATGGCACTTAGCCCCATGTCGGTGACCAACCGCAGATTGCCCAAGGCGACAGCATGACCATCGACGGTGCCACGAACGCCCTTGCCGGTGATCGCCTCGAAATCCTCGGTGGCGGCAAGGGTGACGCCGCGATCTTCCGCCCCGCGCAAGATCGCCTCGGCAAGCGGATGCTCGGATCCGCGCTCCAGCGAAGCCGCGAGCCGAAGCACTTCGGCCTCGTCATGGCCAGGTTCCGGCAGAACCGCGATCAGGCGCGGTTTGCCCTCAGTCAGGGTGCCGGTCTTGTCGACGATCAGCGTATCGATCTTTTCAAACCGCTCCAGCGCTTCGGCGTTCTTGATGAGAACGCCAGCCTGTGCGCCACGACCGGTGGCGGTCATGATCGACATCGGCGTGGCCAGCCCCAGCGCACAGGGGCAGGCAATGATCAACACCGCCACGGCGGCGACGAGGCCGTAAGAGAGGGCCGGTGCCGGCGCCCAGATGGCCCAACCGACAAAGGACAGCACAGCCACCGCGATCACCGCTGGCACAAACAGCCCGGACACATGATCGGCATATTTCTGGATCGGCGCCCGCGACCGCTGCGCCTTGGCGACCATCTCGACGATCTGGGCCAGCATCGTGTCGGCACCAACTCGGGTGGCCCTTATGACAAGCGATCCGGTTCCGTTGATGGTTGCGCCTGTGACCGGATCCTCCGCCACTTTTTCAACCGGAACAGGTTCACCGGTAATCATGCTTTCATCGACCGACGAACGCCCTTCGGTCACTACGCCATCGACCGGAACTTTCTCACCTGGCCGCACACGGAGCAGATCGCCGACCTGCACAGCCTCCAAAGGCAATTCTTCTTCGCGGCCATCGGGTCGGATGACCCGCGCGGTCTTGGCAGCCATGTCCAGAAGCGCGCGGATTGCCCGCCCGGTGCCTTCGCGGGCCTGCAACTCCATCACCTGTCCCAGCAGGACCAAGGTGACGATTACCGCCGCGGCCTCGAAATAGACGCCGACATGACCATGTGCATCGCGGAAACCGTCAGGGAAAATCTGCGGCGCGATCACGCCGGCCACGCTGAACCCCCAGGCAGCGAGGACGCCCATGGCGATCAGGCTGAACATGTTCAGCTTCCAAGTGATGAAGGATACCCACCCCCGGTGCAGGAAAGGCCAGCCGCACCACAGAACGACGGGGGTTCCCAGCGCCAACTCGATCCACATCGTCGGGCGTTCACCAAAGACTTCACGGAGCCAGCCAAGGCCGACCAATGGTCCCATCGTCAGCACCAGAAGCGGCAGAGTCAGAACGATGCCCACCCACATGCGCCGGGTAAAATCTGACAACTCTGGGTTCGGAGCATCCTCGCCCGCGCTGGCTGCATCCCGCTCCAGACCCATGCCGCAGATGGGGCAAGATCCCGGAGTGGTCTGTCGCACTTCGGGGTGCATCGGGCAGGTGTAGACGGGGCCGGTCCAAGTCTTTGGCACAGAATCGAAGCTGGCGTTCTGAGCGGGGGGCGACGACGGAGCATGGCCGTGTCCAGCATTGGCGTGACCGCCATGGCCGTGGCTGCCGTGTTCTGCTGCCCCTTCGGCAACCAAAGTCATGCCGCATTTCGGGCAGGATCCCGGAGAGTTCTGTCGGACCTCGGGATGCATCGGGCAGGTGTAAACTGGGCTGCCGGGGGAAAGACGGATTTCGTGGGCCATGGTAGAATTCCGGATTGGGTGAGAACGCGCCCGACAGATCGGGAGCGAGATGCGGGCACATCGCTTACAGGAAGGCCCTGTTACGCCGATTGGATGTTCAGAAAAGCTGGATGCTCTTCGGAGGGTGCTGGCCGGGATCAACGGTCCAGCTATGTAACGGCGGCGCATCCGCAAAAACAAAGGCGACCGGCCCCCAGTTTCTGATGGCAACACTCACGCTTGGCGCGATGCCAACGAAGGCCGGAGAGCAATGGCCCGCGCTTTTACAACTATCCTCGGAATGATGGTCGGGGCCGGATGTCGCCATGTGGGCAGACATGCCGGTCACAGAGACCTGGGCGTTTTCTGAAGCAAAAGCATGATGCGACTGCGCCGAGACTACGGCCAGCACCACGCAAACCAGTAGACAGCGGAAAAACGCCGTTACCGCCCGCCACCCTGTGCTGCCAAGACCCCGCATACAATCCCTGCTTTCCTGCACATTCAATCTGGGCCGGATAGCTTTCGCAGACTTTGACTTGCATCAATGCCACGACACAACCATTTTCCTATCATTCCGGTATCGATCATCGCAGGAGTTCCGTGGGGTTCATGCGCGGCTGGCTTGACATCATGGTGCGGATTGCGGTGGTTTGCCTGCTGCTGATCGCTGGCTTTCAGGCCAGTGCAGCATGTGCTGCAGAAAATCCTGCACCCGGTCACAATATGGCATCTGCGCCTATGGCCGAAAACCATGACATGCACAGAACCGAACACCGCCCCACTGCCGGACATGCTGCGGGCGGTATGATCTGCTTGAAAGGTTGCCTTTCGTGGATCGACGAACCAAACGCGGCCGTGGAACACAGCCGCTTTTTCGTGATTGCGGTTCATTGCCCGGAAGAGGAGACGCAACCCGCCTCTTTGCGGCCAGAGACGGCCGAGCGTCCTCCGAAGCTGCAGGTCTGATCGCCGGGTGCTGCGCGGCACCCGATCCCAGACCGGCGCGCTCTGCGTCTCATTCGGAGTTAAATGACATGACACTGCTTTCCCGCCGTGGCTTTCTGGCCGCAAGTTCTGCTGCCGCCTTGCCGCTTTTACTGCCGCTTCACGCAATGGCCGCGCCAGTACGCCAAATACGCGCCACCACCCGCACGCTTGATATTGGAGGGCGCGCCATCACCGTGAAGGGCATTCTCGATGCCAATGGCCGCAGCGGCCTGACGCTGGAGCCGGGCGAGGCCTTTCGCCTTGATCTGGTCAATGAGTTGACCGAAGACACCATCCTGCACTGGCACGGCCAGCACGCGCCGAATGTGCAGGACGGGGTGCCGGATATGCCACAACCCGCCTTGATCCCGGGGGAGACACGCAGCTTCGATTTCGCAGCGCGCCCTGGAACCCATTGGATGCATTCGCATATGCCGGTGCAAGAGATGGACTTGTTGGCCGCACCTTTGATCGTGCGCAGCGCCGACGATGCCGCACAGGATCGGCAAGAGGTCACGATTCTGCTCCATGATCTCAGCTTCCGTCCAGCTGCAGAGGTGCTTGCCGAAATCACCGCAGGCGCGGCGATGGCCGGGCATGACATGGCCAACATGGGCACGGCTGCGGGGTCAGAGGGCGCGCAAATGGCCATGCCGGGCATGAATCACGGCACCATGCAAATGGACGGCATGACCATGGGGGCGATGGACCTGAATGATTTCGCCTTCGACGCCTATCTGGCCAATGACCGCACGCTGGACGACCCCGAGGTTGTGATCGTCGACAAAGGTGTCCGCGCGCTGTTGCGCATCATCAACGGCGCTGCAGCCACGGTGTTCTGGGTTGATACCGGCGCCTTGCCTGGTCAGTTGGTCGCAACGGATGGCAATGCGGTTCAGCCTGTCGCGGGTAACCGCTTTGGACTTGCGATGGGGCAGCGCCTGGACATCGAGGTGATGATTCCTGCGGAAGGAGGAGCCTTCCCTATCCTTGCCTTGCGCGAAGGCGCGCCCGAGCAGACCGGACTTGTGCTGGCGACCAAAGGGGCCAACGTCGAAAAGATCGCTTCGGTCAACGGCACCCCGCATCCGGCGTTTTCCAGTGATCTGGCGCAAGAGGCGCTCTTGCAAGCTGCAAATCCTCTGACGGACCGCCCGGTCGATCGCAGTGACAATTTGATGCTGGCAGGCTCGATGATGCCTTATCTCTGGACCATAGACGGTCAGGCTTGGGGCAAACACCGGCCGATCCTTGCCAAAACTGGCGAGCGGGTTGTGCTGACCTTTCACAATATGTCGATGATGGCGCATCCGATGCACCTGCATGGCCATGTGTTTCAAGTGGTGGCCCTGAACGGAAAGGCGATTGCCGGAGCTTTGCGCGACACGGTGCATGTTCCCCCGATGAGCATGGTCAGCG
>CAZCFC010000270.1:0-4246 GCA_964497815.1 uncultured Cypionkella sp. | reverse complement strand
CTGCATCAGCTTTTGCACATAGGGGTCAGCCAGCGGGTCGGCCACGCTTGGCGCACCACCCTCCATTCCAAGGTATGCCGCTTCGCGCCGGGAACGGTGTTCCTCCGCCGGGCGCAGGAAGCTGTTCACGATGGCGGCTGCCGCTTCGGGGGCGTTCTTCGCGGACATGATCGCACCAGCCGCCCCGGCTTCGGACCCGGACAACTCTTGCATCAGGAAGTCGAGTTGAACGTTCAGATCGTCCACAGGGCGGCCCGTCGATGCCGCGAATGCCTCAAGGGCCTTCCTGCGCGGGCCGGTCCATTGCGCAAGGCCGAAGCCGCCACGCGAACCCGGAACGACAGGGGCCGCCTCGTTGATGCCGGGGTTGAGGTTGCTCTCGTCCTTGAAATTGGCGATGAAGCCGTTCGCCACATGCTCCGGCATGCCGCGCGCCTTCAAACCCTCACGAATACGGCCCTCCATGGAAAGCGGCTCTTTTCCAAGCGCAGCCATAGCATCGTCGGCAATGTATTGCGGGGCGGCCTTGTCGAACGTGATGGGGGCCACGCTGCCGCCCCCCGATGTGGCCGAAGAAGGCGCGCCCGCAGGCCCCATGCCCCCAGGCACCAGCCCACCGAACGCCGCAGCCGCAGCCGCAGCCGCTTCCTCGTCGCGCTTTTGCTTCTGCATCGCCTGCATCCCGGCAATGCCCTGATCAAGATAGGCATACGGCCCGCGACCGGACGAATAGCCCGCCGCCATCGCCGAAAACAGCGGGGCCGCCTGAACCAGCGCCGCCTTGAGTTGCGGGCCGAAGGGTTGGCGGGGTTGTCCGCCTTGAGCAGGAGCGCGACCGGGCATCAGTTGACCCTCGAATAATCGACCACGTCGAAGCCGTTGATCTGGCCCTTGATCGCCCACGGGACCTCGTCCGCCATGACGCCGATGTGGATCGGGTCGGTCCCCTTGTAGCGGAACCTGTAGAGCGGAACGCCGCCATCGGTCTGCCCGATCCGAACGATATCTTCCTTCGTCCGCCGGTCAGAAAGCCCCGCCAGAGCCGCCAGAATGCCGCCCGCGCCCGCCATGCCGCCAGACACCCCGGACAGGCCCGCCAAGGCCCCGTAAGTGCCAAGCCCGCCCATGATGGCAGGGCCAAGCCCTGTCCCTGCCTGCGGCGACGTGGTGGACGACGTTCCGCCCATTCCGCCAAGCCCCATGATCGCTTGCAGGTAGGGTGAGAAGTTGGCTGCCGCCTGCCCCTCGCCCTCGTAATACTTCTTCATCGCCGCGTCGATTTCGGCTTGCGCCATCTGGTCCTGTTGCGCCCCGACCTGGCTCTGCATCAGCATCGGGTTGTACATGGCCTGATCCAGCCCCGGCAGCATCCCCGCCGCCTGCATGGCCCGGTTCTGCGCCGTGTCGTAGGCTTGATATTCGTAGGGCGCGATGGCATCCGTAGCCGCCCTGCCCACCCCGTCCATCGCCGTGCTGCTGTTGATCATGCCAGAGCCGCTGAACATGCTCGCAGCCGCCGGAATGGCCGATCCCAGCGCGTTCTGCTTCACAGCAGCAAGGTTCGGGTTGGCACCACCAGAAAGCATCCCCAGCATGGTATCCCGCGCCGCCGCGGTGCCCGGCGCACCACCTGCCGCCATGTCTAGAATGCCCTGTTGCGCCCCTGTGGTGGCATCGCCGAACCCGGCAACCCGATCCCCGGAATAGGGCGTCGCCGAAAACTCTCCGGCGTTGTAGAGGTCTTCCGCCTGCCCGAAAGCGTTTTTCAGGAACGGTTGCGCCGCCGACCACGGCGACGATTTCTGCGTGACCGTCTGCTTTTTACCGCCCATCGCTCACTTCCTTGACCAGTTCGACGTGCGCCTGCCTGTAGCCGCGCGTCTTTGCCCACTTCGCCCAGCCCGGTCTTGCGATCATGATGACCCGCTCCTTGCCCGTGATCCGTGCCCACTCCGCAATGTGCGCCTCAAGATCGTCCTGCCAGTCCGTCCGGTCTTCCCCGGCACAGCAGTTGATTTCGATATGCTGGGGATGGACCGTGGTCAGGCAAACCGCCTTGAAGTCATCCACCACATAGACCTGCATGTGTTCCGACATGATCTGGTCGAGAAGTTGCAACGCCGTTGCCCGCTTGTGGCTATGCTCCGCGAAATTCAGCAGAAACGGGGCAAGGCGCTCGGCATAAGCCGGAACGTCGCTCGCCAGCACTCCCCAGATCACTGCGCATCCCCGATGATATTCCAACCCCAGCCGAAGACGTTCACCACGTCGTTCGCATCAGCCGCGACCTGGACCGTATACCCAGGCGGGACCAGAACCCCGGACGCCCCGACCACGAAATCCGAAGTGTTTGCTGCGATGGCGGTTTGCCATGCCAAGGCATTGGCCACGGTTGCGGACCCCGCTGGCGCGACAAGGCAGACCGAAAGCGTATGACCAGCCCCGGTGACGTTTGCCATCCATACCCCGTCGGTCAGGAAATAGGCATCGGCCCGCGCGGTCAGGATGGTGGCGAATGTCGTTTGCGCGCGAACAAGCGGGATTTCCTGCCGCGATTGCAGCAGGCTTGACGGTTCGATTTCCTGCCGATTACGCGGGGTAAGGCCAGAGGTGCCTTGCATCATTCTCATGTTTTCAACCTCGCAGATTTCACGCCTGCCCCGGTTTCAATTCGCACCTGCGAAGCGTTCGGGTCAGTCGTATCGACCAGATAGACGGCGTAATCCGTTCCACCCTTCCGAATGCGCCATTGCGGGCCTGCCGGGGCGTCTGCCAGCGCCACAAGGCACAATTCCTTGACTGTCCCCAAGAAGTAGCGAAGCCCCGCGAATTGCGTTGGGAATGTCGAAAGCAACTCCCAACCGACATTCATCCACGTCGGCACAGTGACGGCGCTCAGGGCGAAGTTGACCGCGTTCAAGGCCGGGGTCGTGTATGATTGCAACACGTTCTGAGGCGACGCGATAGACGGCACCGAATGCGGCGTCAGGGCGAAGTCGACCGAAGTCAGGGATGGGGGGGTGTAAACGCTCATGCCAGGTAAGGACTACCTGGGGCGGTGTATTTGGTGCCGCCGCTTTCATACTGGACAAAAGCCGCGCCGACCTTGCCGGTCAGGATGTCCGCTGCCCAAGTCCCGCCCGCGCCGGTCACGATGGTCTTGATCAGCACCGGGTTTGTCATGCTCACGTCGTCGGCCTCGATCACGCTGACGATAGCGCCCGCGACAGGGCTGCCCGAAAGCGTCACTGTGCCGCTGATCGCAAAGGTTGCCTTGTCCACTTCTTCCCAGATGCAATCGACAAGCCAGTTATTTGCCAGCGCGGCATTGCTGCCTACCGTTGCCCCCACGACTGTCAGCAGCAGCGATTCGCCGGGGCGTATCTTGAAGTCGCGAGTATCGACAAGCCGGGGAAGCGCGCTGCCATCCGTTGCCAAAACCTGCTCAACGGCAGTATGCAGCCGCGATGTGTATTGCTGCCAGATCGTGTCGCCCTGAGTGGCCGTGATATGCGCCCCCTCACCCAAGGCTGACCGCAGCTTCACATATGGGTCAGATGTCAGAGTGGTCGAAAACGTTGACTTGTCCAGCAAGATACCGCCTGAAATACCCACCCCGCGCGATGCTTTCACTTGTGGCATGACAGATGCCAGCGCGACGATAGGATCGTTCTGGACCGTAATCCGCCGCACGTTCACATCAACGCGCGACCCCACCTGATTTTCCAGCGAGAAAAGGTGCTGCGTGACAGCATCCTTCCCAAGCATCGCGGGAACCTGCACCCCACCTGTAAAGGTGATCGCCATTAGTCTTCTTCCCAGACGATGTTGCAGAACCAGTGGTTTGTCGCCGGGTTGGATGCGCCAGCCGATGCAACGATCTGCACCAACAAGGCTTGGTTCTGCCTCAGGATCAGGTTTTGCGTATCCACCAAGCTAGGAAGGACGTTGCTATCCACCCCCAGAACCTGCCCGACAACCGTATGCATCCGCATGGTGTATTGCTGCCAGATCGTCGTTCCGGCTGTTGACGTGATCGCCGTTGCAACGCCACCATCAGACGCGGTGCCGCCCCGCACGATGGAGTTGGCATTCGATGCGTTGCCGGTGTCAAATTGCGCCTTGGCCAGCACAGTGCCACCAGTCGGAACCGCAGTTGCCCGCGATGCCTTCACCTGCGGCATGACCGAAACCAGAACCGCCGTCGCATCAAGCTGCACCGTCAATCGGCGAATGTAGATCAGCT
>CAZCFC010000269.1:1600-4260 GCA_964497815.1 uncultured Cypionkella sp. | reverse complement strand
GCCTTTGGCTGGGCCAACCAGCAAGACCTTGATGATATGGTGGCCCTCGCCCTGCGGGTGAATGACTTTTTGTCGGGCGTGATGATGGGCGTTGGTATCCGCCTTGCCGATTTCCGCATCGAGGTTGGCCGCATCTGGGAGGGCGATTACATGCGCCTGATCGTCGCGGATGAGATCAGCCCGGACAGTTGCCGGCTGTGGGATTTGCGCGGGCTTGTCGACAAGGGCGACGGACAGCCGGTGCCGGAACCGGGCCCCCTGCCGGATGTCTACGCGGAACTTGCGCGGCGTTTGGGGGTGATGCCTTCGAACGTG
This sequence comes from uncultured Cypionkella sp., assembly GCA_964497815.1. Lineage (GTDB taxonomy): Bacteria > Pseudomonadota > Alphaproteobacteria > Rhodobacterales > Rhodobacteraceae > Cypionkella. The sequence goes on along the minus strand of CAZCFC010000269.1, from coordinate 3,945 downwards.
ACGCACACGACAAAGCCGACACTGATCAACTGACCCCTTGCCGCGCTGCGGATTGGGGTTTATCCGGCGGCCAACCGCCATACCACGGAGAAGCTTATGAAAGCGCGCGTCACGGTCATGCTGAAATCAGGCGTTCTGGATGTGCAGGGCGAGGCTGTACGCCACGCTTTGGGCACGCTGGGCTTTGCCGGGGTGAACGGCGTCCGGCAAGGCAAAGTGATCGAACTGGATCTGGCCGAAACCGACAAGGCGGCGGCGGAAACCGCGGTAAAGGCGATGTGCGAAAAGCTGCTGTCGAACACCGTGATCGAAAGCTACCGCGTCGAAATTCTGTAAGTGGTGCGTCGGGGTCGGCGGCAGTGCCGCTTTGGCAAGGCTGTGATGGCTTGACCCTTCTGCGCCTGCGGGGCTTGATGGCCGCAAAAGGGAGTCCCCGATGCGCGCTGCGATCATCCGTACATATAACGCCGACCTAAGTCTTGAAACCGTTGCCGATCCGGTGTGCGAAGCCGATGGCGTGGTGCTGCGGGTTCTGGCCTGTGGGATTTGCCGGTCCGATTGGCATGGCTGGGTTGGCGAACACCCCAAGGTCAAGCCGGGGGCCATCCCCGGCCATGAATATTGCGGCGAGGTTGTGGCAGCGGGCCCGCTGGCGCAATGGCGGCTTGGGGATCGGGTGATTGCGCCGTTCATCCTGTCATGCGGGGTCTGCCCCGAATGCCAGTCTGGCCAGACCACCATCTGCAAATCACAGCGTGTACCGGGCTTTGGCGAGCCGGGGGCCTATGCCGAATATGTCAGCGCCCCGCATGCCCATAACCTTGCGCGATTGCCCGAAAGTCTGACACCCGCACTTGCGGCGGGGCTTGGTTGCCGGGTGACAACGGCGTGGCATGCGCTGACGGGCCGGGCGGCGGTGCAGGCGGGCGAGTGGTTGGCGGTGCATGGTACCGGCGGCATTGGTCTTTCGGTGCTGCTGATCGGGCGGGCGCTGGGCGCGCGGGTGATCGTGGTGGATGTGGTGCCGGAACGGTTGGCGCACGCGATGTCCCTGGGCGCCGAGGCGGCGATTGACGCGCGCGGCGGCGATGCGGCGGCGCAGATTGTCGAATTGACCCAAGGTGGCGCGCATGTGTCCGTCGAGGCGCTGGGGATCGCGGCCACCACCAACGGTTCGATCGAATGCCTGCGCCCGATGGGGCGTCATGTGCAGGTGGGGCTGCCGGTGGGACACACCGCGCGCATGGAAATCAACATGAATGCCGTCTACATGAAGCAACTGGCGCTTTATGGCACCCGGGGTATGCCCAGCTGGCGCTATCCGTCGCTGTTGTCGATGATCGAAACCGGGCGGATTGATGTGCGCCCGATTGTTGCGCGGCAGGTGGCGCTTTCGCAGGCCAGCGCCGAGTTGCGCGCCTTCAACGCGCCGATGCCCCCCGGGGTGGCGGTGATCACGGACTTTGCCGGATAGGCGGGTTCTGCGCAGAAATCGGTCTGACCTCTCGAAAACTCGGGTCACTTGGCCTGCAAGGGCTGGAAAGGGCGGCCAGATTGCGCTATGCGCCGCGCATCCCAGACCAACCGGAGCGTCGCCCATGAAAGCCGCCGTCGTCACCTTTCCCGGATCAAACTGCGACCGTGACCTTGCCGTGGCTTTCGAGCGCGCCGGGTTCGACGTGACGCGCGTGTGGCACAAGGACAGCGATTTGCCCGCAGGCACCGATGTTGTGGGCGTTCCGGGCGGCTTTTCATTTGGCGATTATCTGCGCTGCGGCGCGATTGCGGCGCAATCTCCGATTGCCACCGCGATCCGCACCCACGCCGCGCGCGGTGGATATGTGCTGGGGGTCTGCAACGGCTTTCAGGTGCTGACCGAGATGCAGCTTTTGCCGGGTGCCCTGATGCGCAACGCGGGGCTGAAATTCCTGTGCAAGACCGTCACTTTGAACGTGGCCAGCACGGACAGTGCGTTCACATCGGGCTATGCCAAGGGCGCGCAGATTTCGGTGCCGATCGCCCACCATGATGGAAATTATACAATTGACACCAATGGCTTGGACCGTTTGCGCGCCGAAGATCGCATCGCGTTTACCTATGCCGTCAATCCCAACGGCGCCATGGCCGACATCGCGGGCGTGCTGTCGGAAAACCGCCGCGTGCTGGGGATGATGCCGCACCCGGAACGTGTGGTTGACGCCAGCCATGGCGGCACTGACGGGGCGGCGTTGTTTGCCAGCCTGATGGGCGGGATGGCGCTGGCCTGAACCGCTGCTGCTTGAGGCGGCGGGGGCCAGGGCCTAAACTCGGGCCATGCAGGACAGCAACCTTTCTTCCCATCTGAC
>CAZCFC010000269.1:0-1590 GCA_964497815.1 uncultured Cypionkella sp. | reverse complement strand
ACCGCAGACGATCCAAGCAACTCAGGGATGCCGCGCCGGGGAAATCCTGGCGAATCCGGCTGGCAGCGACGCTATTGGTGTTGCTGGCGCTGGGCGTGGTGCTGATCACCAACCGCTGGCTGTCCGAACGCTTTACCGAAACCACGCGCAACCGGGCCGAATTGCGGCTTGCACTGTATTCGGGCAATATGCTGTCCGAGTTGCAGCGCACGTCCGTCGTGCCACTTTTGCTGTCGGACGACCCGGCGATTCGGGATGCCTTGTTGAAGGGCACCTTCGCGGGCACAACGCTGCGTCTGATCCAGGTGCAGGAAGAAATCGGCGTCGCGTCCATCACGTTGCTGGACAAGGACGGCCGTGCGGTGGGGGCAACCGACCGCAATCTGCTGGGCACCAATCACCGCAGTCAGCCCTATTTCGTTGATGCGCAGCGGTCCAAGGATACGGTTTTTTCGGCCGCGCAACGCGATGGCGGTGGCTATCAGTTCACCTATTCCCGTGTGGTCGAAGCCGAGGGCCGGGCTTTGGGCGTCATCGTCGTGGGCGTTGACATGATGAAACACGAACGCGCCTGGGCCGGTTTGCAGGACGCCGTTCTGGTCACGGACAGCGAGGGCACGGTTATTCTGGCGACCGAGCCGTCGTGGCGCGGCAAGCCGCTTGATCAGGCCTTGGCCAACCCCGAGGCGGGATCAGCCATTGATCGGGCGATCAAGGGCGCAACGGACTGGGCGCAGAACCCGCCAGACGCCTATCTGTCGGGTGAGGCCGTGTTGCGCACCGATGCCCGCGTGCCATTTCAGGGTTGGCGCATGCTGACCTTCACCGCGTTTGATTCGGTGCGCGAGCGGGTCAACGGTGTGATCGCCCTGGAAATCATGGGATTTGCCATTCTGGCCGCCCTGACCTTTTACATGCTGTCGCGGCGGGCTTGGTCACAGTCGATTTCGTTTCAGCGCGAATCTGCGGAATTGCGGCTGTTGAATGCCCGGCTGTCGCGCGAAATTGCCGAACGCGAAAAGGTGCAGAAAACGCTGGAAGTGGCAGAGCTGACGCTGGCACAGTCGTCGAAACTGGCGGCGCTGGGCGAGATGTCGGCGGCCGTCAGCCACGAGTTGAACCAGCCGCTGGCTGCGATGAAAACCTATCTGGCGGGCGCGCGCCTGTTGTTGCAGCGCAAGCGCCCGGACGAAGCTTTGTCCAGCTTTCAGCGGATTGACGATCTGATCGAACGCATGGGGGCCATCACCCGACAGCTGAAATCCTATGCCCGCAAGGGGGGGGAGGCGTTTGAACCGGTCGATCTGCGCGCCTGCCTGTCTTCGGCGCTGTCGATGATGGAGCCGCAACTGAAAATCCGCGTTGTGCGGATAACCCGCACCCTGCCACGGCAGCCGGTGATGGTGATGGCCGACCGGCTGCGGTTGGAACAGGTGATCATCAACCTTCTGCGCAACGCCCTCGATGCCACCAAGGAACTGTCCGATCCGCAGATTGATCTGCTGTTGACGGTGGGGGAAACCGCGACTTTGGCGGTGCGTGACAATGGCCACGGCATTGCGGAAATCGGTTCGGTGTTCGAGCCGTTCT
>CAZCFC010000268.1:0-4293 GCA_964497815.1 uncultured Cypionkella sp. | reverse complement strand
TGTCACGCATTTCCGCAGAGTATACCCGCAACGCCTCGGACATCGAGGTGCCAAAGGTGGCCGACTGCACCAAAGTTGTCACGAAAGACGCCACATCCGGCACACCGACGCGGTTTGACATGTCTTTCAACACCGCAACCCGTTCCTTTCCGGCCTTCACCTGTTGGGCGACCATTTCGAATTCGTCGGCCAAGGCGGGATAACCGGCGCGGCTTTCCTTGGCGATGCGGCCGATGGACTGGTCCAGCGACTGGCCCGCCTCGACACAGACCAGCATCAGGTCAAGCGCATCGGGAAACCCCTGAATGATTTCATTCTGTCGCATCTGCAGGCGGCGTTGAACCCAGTACTGCGGCAGGTAATAGCCCGCCCCGCCCGGCAGAATCGTCGACATCACCATGAATTGGGTCGACACCTCTTGTTGGGCACTGGTGACCATGGCGTAGGCCACACCCGCCGCCAGAAACCCAAGCCCCAGGGCGAATTGCGCAAAGTGGAAGGTGCGCACCGCGTTCTTCGACTGATACCCCGCCCGCAGCATTTTAAGCCGCGCCTCGGACATGGTTTCCGCGTCCTGCGGTTCCAGGAAATTGGCAAACTTTTCAAGTTTGTCGCCCTTTTCCACGCGGCGCAGATCATTGCCACGTTGGACCGGCGCATCCGCCCCCTTGCGCAGGGTCTTCACCTTGTCAAACGGATCGACCTGCTTTTTCAGCAGCATCGGCAGCACTGCGATGATCAGCACCAGTCCCAAGCCGCCCAGAATCAACAGCGGGCCCAGCGGACCCATGGTTTCGGTCAGCGACGCATTGAATGACATCAGAAATTCCATAGCGCCCTCATACCTTGATATTGACCATGATTTTCATGAAAATTACATTGACGATCAGAAACACGGCCACCACCAGCGCGGCCGGGATGAAGACCGGGGTGTCTTTCACATCGTCGTAATAGTTCGGCTGCACGACGTTGATCATCACCAGCGCCCCGATCGGGAAGGCCGACAGGAACATGCCAGACCACTTTGCCTCGGCGGTGATGGCCTTGACACGGCGGAACAGTTTGAAGCGCGAGCGGATCACCTTGGACAACCCTTCCAGGATTTCGGCAAGGTTGCCGCCCGAAGTTTGCTGAATCGTGACCGCCACCGCAAGAAAGCGCAAATCCTGACTGTCCATGCGTTCCGCAAAGGACTTCAGGCTTTCGGCGACGTTGCGTCCATAGGCGGCCTCGTCAGCGATGATGCCGAATTCGGTGCCCAACGGATCGGGGATCTCCTTGGCGACGATGCCGATCGCGGAGGAAAACGGATGGCCCACGCGCAAGGACCGCACCATCAGTTCCACCGCGTCGGGCAGTTGTTCATCCATCAGCGCCATCCGCTTTTTGGCCTTGTTGCTGACCCAGACGAACACCCCGCCGATCCCCATGGCGATGGCCACGATCACGCGGATGGGCAGGGCGGCGGCGGTGCCGATGGTCAGGCCAAGAAAGGCCACCACCGTCACAAGCCCCATGATTCCAATCAGTTGCTGCGGCGAAAACGCGATGTTGGCCTTCTGCGCCTTGGTCGCCAGCATCGAATACAGCGGGATACCCCGCGAATTCATGTGCTGCGTCATTTCCTTGCGCAGTTGTTCCAGAACCTGTTCACGGTTCTGGTTCTTTTCCAGCAGCGCAAGGCGGCGGCTCATCCGGTTGTTCAGGCTGATGGATTTGCCGAACACCGTCAGGTAGATGCCCTCGACCAGCACCAGAACGGCGACGAAGATCAGAATGTAGATCAAAGGGGCTGCGGAGATTTCCATGATGTCCCTCAGATGATCGGTTCGTAGATCGACGCGGGCAGGTCATAGCCCCACTGGCGGAAGCGGTCGGAATAGTGCGACCGCACGCCGGTGGCATTGAAACGCCCGATGATCTTGCCGTTGGGTTCGACCCCAAGGCGTTCATAGCGGAACACCTCTTGCATCGAGATGACGTCGCCTTCCATGCCGGTGATTTCCGTCACCGATACCATGCGCCGCGACCCGTCTTGCAGACGCGACGCCTGCACGATCAGGTTCACAGCCGAGGCGATCTGGCTGCGGACAGCCTTCAGCGGCATCTCGATTCCGGCCATCGCAACCATGTTTTCAAGACGCGAGATGCCATCGCGCGCCGAGTTGGCGTGGATGGTGGTCATCGAGCCATCGTGACCGGTGTTCATCGCCTGCAGCATGTCGATCACCTCTTCGCCGCGGGTTTCGCCAACGATGATGCGGTCAGGACGCATCCGCAGGGCGTTGCGCAGGCAATCGCGCTGGGTCACGGCGCCCTTGCCTTCAACGTTCGCGGGGCGGCTTTCCATGCGGCCAACGTGCACCTGCTGCAGTTGAAGTTCGGCGGTGTCTTCGATGGTCAGCACGCGCTCGGTGTTGTCGATAAAGGAGGACAGCGCGTTCAGGGTGGTGGTCTTGCCCGAACCCGTACCGCCCGACACGATGATGTTCAGACGGCACGACACGGCGGCCTGAAGATACAGCGCGATTTCCTCGGTGAAGGCGCCAAAGCGCACCAGATCCGGCACGCCCAGCTTTTCCTTCTTGAATTTCCGGATCGACACCAATGACCCATCAACGGCCACCGGCGGCACCATGGCGTTGAAACGGCTTCCATCCTGCAAACGGGCGTCCACATAGGGGTTGGATTCGTCCACCCGGCGCCCCACGGCCGACACGATCTTGTCGATGATCCGCAGCAGGTGGCGTTCGTCCTTGAAGGTGATGTCGGTCAGTTGCAGCTTGCCGCCGCGTTCCACGAAGACGCGGTTCGGGCCGTTCACCAGAATATCGTTGACCGATTCGTCTTTCAGCAGCGGCTCAAGCGGACCCAGACCCATGACTTCGTCATAAAGTTCCTGGTTCAGCGTCGCGCGGTCTTCCTTGTTCAGGGACACCGACATTTCGTCCAGCGCCTCGGAGGCGATCGAGGCGATTTCCAGTTTGAGGCTGGCCTCGGAGGCCTGTTCAAGGGCGGCAAGGTTCAGGTTGTCCAGCAGGCGCTTGTGCAGTTCCTGCTTCAGCTCGCCCAGACGGTCCTTGCGCTTTTTTTCCTTGTCGGCGGCGGCCAGTTCGGCGGGCGCACGCGGTGCGGCGGCCACTGGCATCGGGCGTCCCGGAATCCCGGGTTTGGGGGCCAAAGCCACAGCCGGACGTGCCGTCGGCGTGGCCTGCGTGACCGCAGACATCGGACCGGACTTGGCAGCACCTGCGGCGTCAGGCTTTTTGAAACGTGAAAACATCGTATCCCCCAATTACCCTAACGGTCAGCGTTTGCCGGATTCGGCAGCCTTGTTCAGATCGAACAGCGACTTCGCAAGTTTCTGAAGTTCGCGGCGCAGCGGATTTTTGCCTGCGTTTTCCGACAAGGGCAGGCCGTGGTCATTGGCCTGCGTGATCTGCGCACCGCCATCGGGCAGTTGCAGTTCGATAGAAATATCAAGGCTTTCCGCCATCCGCTTGACCCTGCTTTTCGCCGAAAGATCGGTGAATTTCGGCGCGCGGTTCAGGGCAAAGCGCAGCTTTTCATGCGGCAGACCTTCGGCCTTCAGTGCGCGCACCAGCCGCAGCACGTTCTGGGCAGACCGCAGATCCAGCTCCATCAGTGCAAAGTAGACATGGGCGCGGACAAGGACGGTTTCGGTCCAGGCGACGATGGTTTTCGGCATGTCGATGATGACAAAATCGAAATTTGCCCGCGCCATGTCAATCAGGCGGGCCACATCTTCGGGCGTGACGATATCCAGCGGCAGCATGTCAGAGGGGGCGGTCAGCACGTGCAGCTTGTCGTTGAAGGTCAGCATGGCATGCAGCAGCGCTTCGCTGTCGGCATTGACGGTATCGGACAGCAGGTCAAACACCGCCTCTTTGCGCGGCAGGTCAAGATAGGTGGCGACCGAACCATATTGGAAATCAAGGTCGATCAGGCAGACACGCGGGGCGTCTGTCTTGCTGATGGTGGCCAGTTCCCAGGCAAGATTGGTGGCAAAGGTCGAGGCGCCGCACCCACCGGCCAGACCATGCACGGCCAGAACCACGGCGTCCCGATCACCCTTGGCCTTGAAGGTCGGATGCACGCCGTCCTCTGGTGCGGCGGCGGCTGTGGGTGCAGCCTGGGCTGCGAGTGGGGCCGCGACGGGGGCAGCGACGGGTGCGGGGGGGGCAACCGGGGCGGGGGTGCGGATACGCACAATCGCTTCATGCAGCGCGCCATCTGGCAGCGGGTAGGGCACGAAATCTTCGGCACCCAGCC
>CAZCFC010000267.1:0-4297 GCA_964497815.1 uncultured Cypionkella sp. | reverse complement strand
GTGCCGACGCAAGCCGATCAGAAGGCGGGCCGCTTTCCGCTTGCGATGGCGTCCTTGTCGCAGGGGCCGGGCGGGTCCAGTGTGACCGCGCCGCGCATGCAGCACATGCAGGAAATCGCCCAGACCTACGGCACCGAAATTCTGAAAGCGACGATTGGCACCCAGGTGTCGCCTGCCTTGGTGCTGGCGGTCATCGGTATTGAAAGCGCGGGCAAACCGGATGCGATCAGTTCCGCCGGCGCGCAGGGGTTGATGCAGCTGATCCCGGCGACGGCCAGCCGATTTGGCGTGACGGATTCGAAGGATCCGGTGCAGAACATCAAAGGTGGCGTGGCTTATCTGGATTGGCTGATGACCAATTTTGACCGCGATCCCCTGTTGGTGATTGCCGCCTACAATGCGGGCGAGGGGGCGGTTGCGGCCAATTCCGGGGTGCCGCCCTATGCCGAAACGCGCGATTCCGTGCCAAAGGTGCTGGCGGCATGGCAGGTGGCGCAGGGGCTGTGCCTGACTCCGCCTGAACTGGTGACGGACCCCTGTGTCTTCAAGGTGATCGCGGCGGGCGGTTGATGGCGGTACCGAACCGAAGAAGGGGGTGCCTGACCGAAGAAGGGGGGGGCTGACCGAAGAAGGGGCGGCCTGACCGAAGAAGGGGGGCTGTCTGCCCCCCTTCACCCCCCGAGGATATTTGACCACAGAGGATGGTCAGTCGACGATGGTGGCTTCGGTGGCGGCGCGCAGCTGGGCCTCGGTCACGCCCTCGGCGCATTCGACGATTTTCAGGCCACCCGGCACCACATCCAGCACGCCAAGGTTCGAGATGATCCGGTTGACCACGCCCTTGCCGGTGAGAGGCAGGGTGCAGGCCTTCAGCACCTTGGAGTCGCCGTGTTTGGAGGTGTGGTCCATCACCACCACCACGCGTCCGACACCAGCGACCAGATCCATCGCGCCGCCCATGCCCTTGACCAGCTTGCCCGGGATCATCCAATTCGCCAGATCGCCGTTTTCGGCCACCTCCATCGCGCCAAGGATGGCCATGGCGATCTTGCCGCCGCGGATCATCGCGAAGGACTGGGCGCTATCGAAATAGGCGGTTTGCGGCAGTTCGGTGATGGTTTGCTTGCCGGCGTTGATCAGGTCGGCGTCCTCTTCGCCCTCATACGGGAAGGGGCCCATGCCCAGCATGCCGTTTTCGGACTGCAACGTTACGTTAACCCCTTGCGGGATATAGTTGGCCACCAGCGTGGGGATGCCGATGCCAAGGTTCACATACCAGCCGTCTTGCAATTCGCGCCCGGCGCGTTCGGCCATCTGGTTGCGGTCCCACATCTTAGGATTCCTTCTTGTTGGGCGCCACGCGGGCGTCAGGACCGGCGTCCACCTGCGCCTGCGCGGTGTCACGCTTGCGTGTTGTGCGGTTTTCGATGCGCTTTTCATGCGCGCCCTGAACGATGCGGTGCACATAGATGCCGGGCAGGTGAATGCTGTCGGGATCAAGACTGCCCAGCGGCACGATTTCTTCGACCTCGACGACGCAGACCTTGCCCGATGTTGCGGCGGGCGGGTTGAAGTTGCGGGCGGTCTTGCGGAAGACAAGGTTTCCGCTGGGATCGGCCTTCCACGCCTTGACGATGGCAAGGTCAGCCACGATGCCGGTTTCCAGAATATAGGTGCGGCCGTTGAAATCCTTGTGGTCTTTGCCTTCGGCAATCACCGTGCCGACACCTGTTGCGGTGTAAAAGCCGGGAATGCCCGCCCCGCCCGCGCGCAGGCGTTCCGCCAGCGTGCCTTGGGGGTTGAATTCAAGCTCCAACTCTCCGGAAAGATACTGGCGCATGAATTCGGCGTTCTCACCGACGTAGGAGCTTATCATTTTCCTGACCTGCCGCGTTTCCAGCAACTGGCCCAGACCAAAGCCATCAACGCCCGCGTTGTTGGACGCAATCGTCAGGTTTCTGGTGCCCGCGTCGCGGATCGCGGCGATCAGCAGTTCGGGAATGCCACACAGGCCAAAGCCGCCGCTGGCAATCAGCATGCCGTCAAACAACAGCCCCTCAAGCGCCGCTGCGGCGTTGGGATAGATTTTCTTCATGGGGAACCCCTGCAAACTCTCGGCCCTATATGGGGCCGTGATTTTGGCACTGTCAATTGCGGCAGTGCAGCGAAAGCGCGGCGGGTCTTTACCTTGCCGCCGGTGCGGCTATGCTGGCGCGCGACCCCGCTGCCCGCGTGGTGAAATGGTAGACACATGAGACTTAAAATCTCCCGATCGTAAGGTCGTGCCGGTTCGAGTCCGGCCGCGGGCACCAAATTTCCGCACGATTACCCTGAAATCAATGGATCGGGTATTCTGGTGTCGGGTGATCCGCCCCATCCGACTGCGCCTGCGTGGCGTCTGCGGCAGTCTGGGCATTCAAAGGATGACCAGATGTTAAGGTCGCTTGCGCATTGTGGCGATGAGGCCGTCAATCACCCCCTAAACCCGGACTTTCGGAGGTTATTTGCGGGCGGCGCATCCTTTTATCCTCGGTCGGTTTGGTTTGATCACGGCAAGGTCATGCCGCCAGTTCAGATAGCAGCGCCTTTGCCAGGAAGATGACGGCACAGCATCTGGCCGATCGCGTCAGAAGCGGTTGCCCCGGAATACGCAATTGCTGGCGCTGTCGATGGAACCAAACTGCGGCCTTTCACGTTTACAGGGCAAGATGGTCGAAGACGCCGCCGAGGCGATCAGGAGGGTGACATGAAAGGTATCATTGCGTGGTTTATGGGGGTGCCGTTGATTGGCATTATCCTGTTGTATTATTTCGGATATTTCTGATTATCCCAAAACTGCGGAAGAAAGCCGGGATGTGTTCCCGGCTTTTTGCTTTGCGGCGCGCGCTTTTGCTGGCCCCGGGGCGACAAATGAAAAATGCCAGAGCATGGCTCTGGCATTCCCGATCCGTGGTGTCGGTTCAGACGGTTATAACCGGCCCGTCAGCACCAGAATCAGAACGATGATCAGGACCACACCCAGAACACCGACGCCCCCATGGCCAAAGCCATAGCCATAGCCGCCCAAGCGACCACTAAAGCCACCCAGAAGGGCAATGATCAGCACAACAATCAGAATGGTACTTAGCGACATGATGGCACTCCTTGCTGGCTTTGGTCTATTCGCCTTTCAAGGCGTCTGCGACTTTGTCTATGGCTTCACGGGTGGCGTCTTTGGCTTTGCCGACAGTGTTTTGCACCCTGCCTTCGACCTGATCGACCACGCCTTCGGCCGCCAGCGTTTCGTTTCCGATGGCGTTGCCGACACCCTCTTTGACCTTGCCGACGGCTTCTTTGGCTGCACCAACGATGCGATCTTTGTCCATGTGGCTTCTCCTTGGATACAAAATCTGCAGGCAAGCCAACCAGATCCCAGTCTGGCCGCTGCCGCGAGACTGTCGGGCCTTGTGGAAATGGCCATCTGGCCTGCTTGATGAAGCAACGCCTTTGGTTCGGGAATGGTTCCCGTGCCTGCCGAAACTTTTTCGGTTCATGGCGGGCACCCCGGGCAGGTTCACGGGCCGGGGATGGGCGCTTAGGCGGCCGGAACCAGCCGCGGCTTGCCCGCCTCGTCAATGGCCACGAAGGTGAACAGACCTTCGGTCACCTTTTCGCGCTGCGCCTGGCGGTTGCGCAGCACCCAGGCTTCGATTTGCAGGCCCATCGAGGTGCGGCCAATCCGCGAGATCTGGACATAGATGCACAAGACGTCGCCCACCTTGACCGGGCGAATGAACTGCATGGCATCTATGGCCACCGTCGCCACCCGGCCCTGAGCGCGGGCGGCGGCCACGATACCGGCGGCCATATCCATTTGAGACAGCACCCACCCGCCGAAAATATCACCGTTGGTGTTCACATCGCGCGGCATGGCAAGGGTGCGCAGCGTCAATTCCCCTGTGGGGGCATCAATCGGATCCATCGGGCCTCCGGGGCGCAGAAGTTAAAGCCTTGGCAGGTGGTCAGGGCCAAGCGTTTCACAGCAAACGCGTGACCCTGTTTCGCGTTGGGTTTTCGGTCTATCCGATCATGCCGCCATCGGAATCGTCACCGGTCTCTTCTGTCAGCCGGTCAAAGCTTGGCACCACAATGTGGCGTTTGCCTTCCAGTTCGATCACGCCGTCCCGCTTTAGCGCGCTCATCTGGCGGCTGACGGTTTCCAGCGTCAGGCCCAGATAATCGGCCATCTCTTCGCGGGTCAGCGGCAAGTCGAACACCAGCGACCCTTTGGCCGTGCGCAAGCTGAGCGAGGCATCCC
>CAZCFC010000266.1:0-4322 GCA_964497815.1 uncultured Cypionkella sp. | reverse complement strand
GGGGCCAGCGTCGGGGGCCAGCGTCGGGGGCCAGCGTCGGGGGCCAGCGTCGGGGGCCAGCGTCGGGGATTGTTGCTTCAGAACCGTCCGGCCTTAGTCCAGCCGCGACAGCAGCCCCCCGGATTGCCGCACGATCCGCCCCTCCAGTTCCAGGGTTATCAGCGCGGGCGACAACATCGCGGGCGGCAGTGCAAGATCGCGGATCAGTTGGTCTTCGGCCAAAGGGCTGGGACCAAGCCGGGCCAAAATCTGGCTGTGAACGCTGGCCATATCCGACAACCCGCGACGCAACGGCACCGGCCCGGGCAAGGGATCGGGCAGCGGTTCAGGCGCAAACACAGGTTCCGCCACCGATACAACCGGGGCGCCTTGCACCCCCACCGCCTCTAGCACGTCTTGCGGGCCGCGCACCAATGTCGCGCCATCGCGGATCAGCATGTTGCAGCCCGCCGCCCGGGCGTCAAACGGATGGCCGGGCACTGCCAGCACCTCGCGCCCCTGATCCAAGCCGTTGCGCGCGGTGATCAGGCTGCCTGATCGTGCTGCAGCCTCGACCACCACCACCGCCCGCGACAGTCCGGACACGATGCGGTTGCGCTGCGGGAAATGCCGCACCTGCGGGGTCATGCCCATCGGCTGCTCGGACAGGCGGCAGCCTTGCGCGGCGATTTGTGCGGCCAGTTCGGCGTTTTCCTCGGGGTAGATCACATCCACGCCGCCCGCCTGCACCGCCACCGTGCCCGTCGCCAGCGCCGCCGCATGCGCCTCGGCGTCTATGCCACGCGCCAGCCCCGACACCACGACCTGCCCGGCGGCCCCCAGCCCTTCGGCCAGCCGCCGCGCCATCCGCAGGCCAAGGGACGAGGCGTTGCGCGCGCCCACCATCGCCACCATTGGCCGCGACAACAGCCCGACATCGCCCTGCGCCCACAAAACCGGCGGAGCATCGGGCAAATCCATCAGCGCCACGGGATATGCAGCCTGCCCCCACAGCAACAGCTGCGCCCCGGCAACGCGGCCCAGCGCCAATTCATGCCGCGCCACTTCGGTCGGGCAGGTCGCGTACCGTTCTACCCCCGCCGCCTGAGCAATGCCGGGCAAAGCCGTCAACGCGGCCTCCACCCCGCCGTGTTCCCCCACCAGCCGGTGAAACGTCACCGCCCCCACCCGGCGCGAGCGGATCAGGCACAGCCACAGCAGCGGGTCTTCCGCCTGTCGAACCGAATCTTTTGCCCCTGCAACTGTCGCCAAAGCCATCCGCCGTGCCCCTTGCGCCCGTGCCCCTTGCTCTGGCTGCAGCTTGGCGCAGCAAAGTTAACAACCCGTGAATCGCGGCCCCACCCGATCTGGCACTATCAAGCTGCCTTCTGGACTTATCGAAACCCGTGCTGGCCCAATTGAACCGCCCCGCAAACTTTGATCAAATGGAGCCAGATCAAAGCCCAGCCGGGGCGCAGGAGACAAAGCCATGAAAAATGCCGAAGTAGCGCGCCGCCGCGACGAAAACATCTCACGCGGGATCGGGGTGCAGACCCAGATTTACGTCGACCGTGCCTTGAACTCTGAAGTCTGGGACATCGAGGGCAACCGCTATATCGACTTTGCCGCCGGGATTGCCGTGGTCAACACCGGCCACTGCCACCCCCGCGTGATGGAGGCGGTGACGCAGCAGCTGTCGAAATTCACCCACACCTGCCATCAGGTGCTGCCCTATGAAAACTATGTGCGTCTGGCCGAGCGTCTGAATGCACTGGTGCCCGGCGACTGGCCGAAGAAAACCGTGTTTGTCACCACGGGTGCCGAAGCCGTCGAAAACGCCGTGAAAGTCGCGCGCATCGCCACGGGGCGCAACGCCATCATCGCCTTTGGCGGTGCTTTCCATGGCCGGACCCTTTTGGGCATGTCGCTGACCGGCAAGGTCGATCCCTACAAGAAGGGCTTCGGCGCGATGATGCCGGACGTGTTCCACGTGCCCTTCCCGCAGGAAATCCACCACATCAGCACTGATGACGCGATGGCGGGCATCACCAAGCTGTTCAAGGCCGATCTTGACCCCAGCCGCGTGGCCGCGATCATCTTTGAACCCGTGCAGGGCGAAGGTGGCTTCTACCCCGCGCCCAAGGACCTGGTCCGCGCCATCCGCAAGCTGTGCGACGACCACGGCATCGTCATGATCGCGGATGAGGTGCAGACCGGCTTTGCCCGCACCGGCACCATGTTCGCCATGGAAGGCTATGGTGTCGCCGCCGACATCACCACCATGGCCAAAGGTCTGGCCGGTGGTTTGCCGTTGGCGGCGCTGACCGGCAAGGCCAGCCTGATGGACGCGGCCCACCCGGGCGGTCTGGGCGGCACCTATGGCGGCAACCCGCTGGGCATCGCCGCCGCCAACGCGGTGCTGGATGTGATCGAAGACGAAGCGTTGTGCGCCCGCGCCAACGAACTGGGTGGCCGCCTGAAGCAACGGCTTGAGGCAATCCGGTCGGTCACTCCGGAAATCGCGGATATCCGGGGTCCGGGTTTCATGGTTGCGGTCGAATTCGCCAATCCGGCGAACCACGAGCCTGACGCCGGTTTTACCACCCGCGTGCGGCTTGAGGCGCAAAAGCGCGGCCTGATCCTGCTGACCTGCGGCGTCTACGGCAACGTCGTGCGTTTTCTGGCCCCGATCACCATCCCCGACGCGCATTTCGCCGAAGCGATGGATATTCTGGAAGCATCCGTTCTGGCGGCGCGTCAGGCCTGATCAGACCACAGGAAACATGCAGGCGCCGGGGGCAACCCTGGCGCTTTTGCATGTCGGTGCTTTCATCTTGTTCCAAATACCCCCGCCGGAGGCTCTTGCGATCTGCGAAGGATGCCTCCGGCGGGGGTATTTGGGACAAGATGAAATCCTGCAAGACACGCTGTTTGCATGCCCTGTCCTTGCGCGGTATGAGCCTTGCGCATGAGGGGACCACACGCATGACCACCGCCGATGGCATCGCCGTTTTGAACGCCTCCGTCAGCTTGGGCGGCCAAGTGGTGCTGTCCGACCTGACCCTTGCGCTGAACGAGCGCCGCATCGGTGTCATTGGTCGCAATGGCTCGGGCAAGACCACGCTGTTGCGGCTTTTGGCGGGGCTGATCGCGCCCAGCGTCGGAACGGTGCGGATTGACGGGCTGAACCCCGCCGACCGCCGCGCCATCCTGCCGCGACTGGGTATATTGTTTCAGAACCCCGACCATCAGATCCTGTTTCCCACCGTCGCCGAGGAACTGGCCTTTGGCCTGCGCCAATTGGGCCAAAGCCAGCCACAGGCCGACGCCGCCGCGCGCGCGCTGCTGGCGCAAGAGCAGCGCGGCCATTGGGCGGATGCGCCGACGCACAGCCTGTCGCAGGGGCAGCGGCATTACCTGTGCCTGCTGTCCATCCTGCTGATGCGCCCGGCCACCATTCTGCTGGACGAGCCCTTTGCCGGGCTGGATCTGCCGACACAACTGCGGTTGCAGCGCCGTCTGGCCGCCTTGCCGCAGCGTCTGATCACCATCAGCCACGACCCAGCCGCCATGGAAGGCGCGGACCGCGTGCTGTGGCTGGAGGCCGGGCGCATCCGCGCCGATGGGCCGCCGGGTGCCGTGCTGCCCGCCTTTACCGCCGAGATGGCCAGAATTGGAGAGCAGGATGCTGACACTGATCTCTCCGGTTGAAATCTGGGCGCATCATGTGCCTGCGGGGGCAAAGCTGGCGGCGCTGTGCGGCGCGACGGTGGTGCTGTTTGCGCTGAAATCCCCCCTGCCCCTGAGCATTGCCGCGCTTGGGGTCGCTGCCCTTACCCTGAGCGGTGGTGTGCGCTTTGCCGGGCATGCGGCGCGGATGCTGCGACCGCTGCTGCCTTTTGTCATCATCATCGCCCTGTGGCATCTGTGGCTGCGCGATCCGGCCGGGGTGCCGATCATCCTGCGCATGATCACCGCCGTTGCGGCTGCCAATCTTGTCACCATGACCACGCGGTTGTCGGACATGATCGACGTGCTAGAACGGCTGACCCGCCCCGTCGCGCGCCTGATCCCGCCGCGCGCGCTGGCGCTGGCCATTGCACTGACCATCCGGTTCATCCCGGTGATGCTGGACCGCGCCGCGCAGATCAGCGAAAGCTGGCGCGCGCGCAGTCCCCGCCGCCCGGGCTGGCGGATCCTGCCGCCCGTCACCATGGCCGCGCTGGATGACGCCGATCATGTGGCCGAAGCGTTGCGCGCGCGCGGTGGGGCCGGTGGTGTCGGTGGGGTGTCGGTGGTGTCGGTGGGGTTTGACACCACAGGCTGAAAGCGGCATCATATCG
>CAZCFC010000265.1:0-4336 GCA_964497815.1 uncultured Cypionkella sp. | reverse complement strand
CCGTTGTCCCGCAAGGGCGGCCATTTCCGGCGCCTGGCCCAGCAAGCGGGCAGAAAGATAGCCTGCGTTGAACCCGTCACCGGCACCCGTGGTATCGCGGATGCCTTGTACCCCGGGGGTCGGCAGAATGCTGATTTGACCCTCTGCCAAAACCGCAACCGGCCCCGCGCCATTCTTGACGGCAACTTCGGCCACGCCTGCCGCGGCAAAGCGTGCAAGCGTGGCCTTGGGTGTCGCATCGCCCCAGACGGCAACCTCATCGTCAAAGCTGGGCAAGGCGATGTCGGTCAGCGCCAGAATCTGCGGGATGGTCTGGCGCACCGCGTCCATCGACGGCCACAGCCGGGGGCGAATATTGGGATCGAACGACACCCGCGCCCCCTTTGCCCGCGCTTGCGTCAGCGCGGCAAACAGCGTTTCGCGGTCTGCCGGGGGCAGAATGGCCACCGTGATGCCCGACAGATGGATCAGACCCGCCCCGTCAAACGCCTGCTCCAAAGCGTCGCCGTCCGCCGCCAAGCCGCGCGCGGCAGAGGTGGCGCGCCAATAGTGAAAGCTGCGCTCGACCCCGTCCAACTCGATCAGGTAAAGCCCCATGTTGCGCTGCGGATCACGCGTGATGACCGAGACGTCCAATCCGTCTGCCGCCAATTCGGCGACAAAGGCATCGGAAATCCTGTCCATGCCAACCCGCGTGGCAAAACCCACCCGCGCGCGCCCCTGCAAGGCCTGCGCCATATGCCATGCGGTGTTGAACGTATCGCCGGCAAAGCCGCGTTTGTAGTGGCCTTCCCCCACTGGGGCCAGTTCCACCATCGCCTCGCCCACGGAAATCGTGGTGCTGGATTTGAACTCTACCATCTTGTCTTACCCTTGGTTCAGATCATACACGGCCCCGGTCAGCCATGCGGGCCAGTCGCGTTCAAAGAACGGCTTGGCGGTTTCGTCAAAGCGGCGATTGGGCCGGGTGGCAATCTGCATTTCGCCCGCGACCAGCCGCACCAGAATTTGTTCCCCCTGATCCATCGCACGCTCTGTGCGGAAACGCATGTCATGCAGCGGGCCGGTCTTGGCCATGGGGGTCGCGTCCCCGTCCGGGTCACAAATCGCCCGCGCGCCCCGGCTGCCACCGCCTTGGCCGATATAGTGGTGCAGCGCGGCCAGCACCGCCTCGGATGCCAGCGCCATTTGCTGCCATTGCAGAACCCGCGCGATTTCGCCACCGCGCATGAAGGAAATGCCCTGCGCGCGGATCTTGCGGTTCAGCGCGGACGCCGCTTGCAGGGCTGCGGCGACATCTTGCGGTGTGCACAGGATGCCGGCGTGGTCGCTCATCCGGGCCTGCACCTCGTCTTTGATGGCGCGCACCGTCAGCGAACTGCCGGGCCGAAGGATCTGTTCAATCCAGTCGAAAACCTGTTCCAACTGGGTGCCTGCAGGCCCATCGGGCGGGTTCTGGGCCTGCCCATCTGCCGCGATATGCTCGGCCACCCTTGTTCCCAACACTTGCCCTGCGTTCAGGGCCGCCCCACCGGGCCGCGTGACACCATGGGTGCCCGCCGCCTCGCCAATGGCATAGACACCGGGCAAGCTGCTGCGGCCCCAGGTATCAACCGCGATCCCGCCGTTCATGTGCTGATTGTTGACCGCAAACTCCAGCGGATCGCGCCGGATATCGACCTTGTAGCGCAAGTAAAGCTCGATCGAGAGCGGGTTCATATGGCGCAGCCGGTCAATCGGCAACGCCTGCACCGCGCCTGCGCGCCCCAGATAGGCCGCAACATCGGCGTCCAACCGGTCAAGGCTGAAGGGCAGGTCGCCGGGGACGGGCAGGGGGTTGCGGTTGAAATCCATGAACACCCGCCGACCTGCCTGATTTTCACGGGTGATCGCCAGATCGACAAGGCTGGACCCAAAATCCAGCATCCGCGTCGCGTGGAACGGCCATTGATAGCCTTTGCGGAAGATGTTCGACACCAGTTCCTGCGTGGTCCGATAGTAGTCGGCCAGAAAGTTATGCTCACTGCCCTCTTTGTCGACCGAATAGATGTAGGGCATCGCCTGCACATAGGTGCCCGACAGGTTCCACGGAAATCCTTCGCGCCGGGTGCCAATGCCGAATTGGCTTTCGGTCAGGTTGACCAGATCAACACCCGCTTCCAGCGCCAGACCCAGGGACCCAAAACAGCCGTTCGGAAATACGGAATCGCGGTACAGCTCGCCCGGCCCGCCCGAGGCCATGACCAGAGCGGCACAACGAAAAAGCGTCAGGCCATAGGGATTTTCGGGCGATTGCGCCTTTGGCCGCACCGCAAGGATACCTGAAACCCTGCGCTGATCGCCCGATCCTTCATGTAAAATCCGCACGCCCGTTGTCTGGTTGAAAAACGGCACGCCCAGCCGGATCGCCTCGGTCGCCAACACCTTGACCATCAACCGCGAGGTGCGCGGTCCGCAGCTGGTGGCCCGGCCCACATCGTCATGGTCGGTCTGATAGCGCAGCGTGCCACCGAAATCGTCCTGCGGCAACGGCAGCCCAAGATATTGCAGCGAAGCCATCGCACGCACCGAACCGACAGCCTCGACATAGGCGGTGTCTTCGTCCATCGCGCCGCCTGCCCGGATAGCGCGGGCCATGTCCTTGAAGTTGTCACCCCGGTCTGATGTGTTGGCGGTGTGCAGCGTCTGCTTGTCGGACCCAGAACAGGCCGAGGTGCCGCCCCATGCGCTTTGGCTGATCACCACCACATCGGTGCCGCGCCGCTTCAATTCGACCGCTGTGCGCAGACCTGCGGCACCGCTGCCCACGATCACCGTGCCGCAGGCAAGAACCGGCACGCGGTGGCCCCGCACGCTGACCGAAGCCGTAATCTCGGGTTCGGGCGCAAGCCGGGGCATGTCCACATCGGTCAATGCGTTCAGGATGTCTTGCGGAATGTTGTTGGCCATAGGACTTGCCCCCGTCGTCGTCAGGCGATCGAAACCCAGCGCCCAAGGCGCGAGGATTCCATGCAGGCATCCACAATCTGGCAGATGTGATGCCCGGTCTCAAACGTCGGCCACATCGCCTGACCGGTGGTGATGGAACGGATGACCTCTGCCGCCTCGATGATCTTACTTTCGTTATAGCCAAGCGCAAAATTCGGCAGCGGCAGGAAGGCACGGAAGGTTTCATTCTCGGGGCCGACATCAATTTCACGGAAGCCCCGGCGACCGTTGGCATCATCGTTGCTGTAAAACCGCAGGCGGTTCACTTCGTCATAGGTGTAAGACAGGCTGCCTTTGGTGCCGTAAACCTCATAGGTTTGCATGAACTTGCGCCCCGTCGCCACGCGGCTGAAATCAACCAGCCCACGGGCACCATTGGCGAATTTGCACAAGATATTGGTGCCATCCGGATTGGTCACATCCGACCACTGCTCATCGCCGGTCAGGGTGGCCTGTTCGCCATAGCCAAGCCCGGACACAACCGGACGGCGCTGCGTCACGATAAAGTTGTCCGCGATCAGCTCGCTGACCCTGCCCACCAGAAAATCCATGAAACTGAACACATGCGTGCCTGTATCGCCCACGATGCCGGTTGGGGCCAGATTGCCATCGGCGCGCCACATGAATGGCGCAAGCGGGTCGCCATACATGTCGACATGCTGGCAGGCCTTGAACAGTTTGATCTCGCCAATCTCGCCAGCTGCAATGATCTGGCGTGCCAGATCATGCACCGGATTGCGCGGAAACGCATGACCGACGCGGGTGATCAGGCCCTTCGCAGCGGCGATATCCGCCAGTTCACGGGCTTGGGCGGCGGTGTCGGCCAATGGCTTTTCACAGTAGACATGCTTGCCAGCCAGAAGCGCGGCCTTTGCCACTTCATAGTGCAGACTGTCAGGCAGACAGATGTCGATCAGGTCAACTTCGGGGTCCTGAACCGCCTCGCGCCACGATCGCAGAATCTTTGCCCCCGGAGCGCGAAAGCCCAGCTCGGCCGCGGCTTTGGGATTATCCTCGACCAAGGCGACAACCTTGGCGGTGCCGCCAGAGGTGCCCAGAAAGTGCGGAAAGGTCTGATAGGCCATGGTGTGAACCTTGCCCATCCAGCCCGACGCGCCCAGAACAGCAACCCTGACTTCAGTCATTTCGCATCCTCCAAATTGAAATGCGCCTCATCGGACATGTCTTGTTTTGGCGATGGCATCGCCGGCAAGTGCATATGGAACGTTCCAAGTTGCTACTGTAACGTTCCAGTTTTGTCAAGAGAGTGAAGCCGATCTGATGGCTATGTGAAAATTGACTGCCCACCCCGATGTTTTCTTTTGCCACGTGCCGTGCGAACAAGACG
>CAZCFC010000264.1:0-4337 GCA_964497815.1 uncultured Cypionkella sp. | reverse complement strand
ATCCGGACGATCCGCCAGCGCCCAAAGTACCAAGCCTGCAAGCACCGGCACCCCGGCCCAGAACCGCACCCGTCCGCGCCAAAGCACCAGCCAGGCCCCGCCGAAGGTCAGCAGCGGCACCACCCATGGCCCCGGCGCCATGATGGGCGTCACCGCACCGTCCAATCCCGCGACCCAATGTGCGATATACAAAATCCACCGTGCCGACAGTTCCATCACCCACAGCGCCGGTGCCGCAAGGCCAAGCGGCGCCAACAACGCAGCCACTGCCCCCGCCGCCATCAGCAAGGACATCATCGGCACCGTCAGCAGGTTTGCCACCAGCCCATAATCGGTGAACCGGTTGAACGTTGCCGCCGCATAGGGCGCAGTGGCCATCCCCGCAAGAACTGACGTCAGCACCAAAGTGAAGACCGGCATCACCCAGCGCGGCAGGCGTTCACGCATCACCCTCCGGTCCAGCGCGCCGAACCCCGCGATCAGGGCAACGGTGGCCGCAAAGGACAACTGAAATCCCGGTTCGGTCAGGCTTTCCGGCTCGGTCAGCAGCAGCACGCACGCAGCCAGCGCGACTGACCGCATGGTCAACGCGCGCCGATCCAGCAAGACCGCCCCCAGCATCACGCAAACCATCAGAAACGCCCGCACCGTCGCCACATTCGCGCCCGACAGCAGCAGATAGAACAGCGCCACCGCAAAAGCCGCCACCGCCGCAACCTTTTTCGAAATCACCCGCAGCGCCAGCGGCGGCACCAAAGCCATGCCATAGCGCACCAGCGCGAACACAAAACCGGTGAGGAAGGCCATGTTCATCCCGGAAATCGCCAGCAGATGCGCAAGGTTCGAATCGCGCAGCGCCTGCACAGTGGTCAGACTGATGCCCGACCTGTCACCCGTCATCACACCGGATGAAAACGCGCCGGCATCCCCCGGCACCGCCGCCATGATTGCAGCCGACAGCCGCGTCCGCAGCCGATTGATGACCTGTGCGCCGGGATCAGGATCCTGCCACAACAGCACCGGGCTGCGCGTGTAACCCACCGCCCCCAGTTGGTTGAAATAGGCCATCCGCCGAAAGTCAAAACCGCCCGGCTCCGCAGGGCCCTCTGGGGCAGACAGATGTGCCGTCAACAGCACGGTCTGGCCCGGGTCGGGGGTAAACCCTTCGGAATGCAAGGAAATCCGCACCTTAAGTGGCGTGCGGTTCGGGGCGACATCCTCCAGCACCACCCGGTCAAGCGTGATGCGCAGCGCGTCGGACTGGCTGCGATCCACCTCGACAATCCGGCCCTGCACCGCGCCGTAATAGCGAAACTCCAGCATCGGGGCCTGCACGGCATGGGCGCGAAAGCCGATGGCCAACACGCCCAAGGCCACCGCCCCCACGGTGACCGCAACGGGATGCGCCAACTCTGGCCCAAAGCGATAGGCCAGCACCGCCGCCGCCAGAACCGCGCCCGTCCCCAGATAGAACGCCAGTCCCGGCTCGAACGGCAGGGCGAACCACAGACCGATGCCGCACCCCATGAAGATCGGCAGCCACGGAAACAGCAGGCCACGCGACTCTTGCAGCGCAAGCAGCGGCCACAGCATGATCGTACCGGCCCTGCCCACCTTGTTTTGCGCCCCATAACTGCCTAAAGCTGCGCCGATCTTATCCGCGCTTTGGTTTCCGAAAGGTTAACTTCAATGTCTCGCCCCGCAACTGCCCACCCGGCAAATGTCCGCCCCGTTGTCACCCGTTTTGCCCCCTCGCCCACCGGCTATCTGCACATCGGCGGCGGTCGCACGGCGCTGTTCGACTGGCTTTACGCGCGCGGACGGGGTGGCAGGTTCCTGCTGCGCATCGAAGACACCGACCGCGAGCGTTCCACCCCCGAGGCCACCGCCGCCATCCTGCGCGGGCTGACGTGGCTTGGCCTTGACTGGGACGGCGAGGTGGTCAGCCAGTTTGACCGCATCGCCCGCCATGCCGAGGTGGCCCATCAGATGCTGGCACGCGGCACCGCCTACAAGTGCTTCAGCACGCAGGAAGAAATTGCGGCCTTTCGTGCCGAGGCCGAGGCGCGCGGATCTTACGCGCTGTTCCAAAGCCCCTGGCGTG
Organism: uncultured Cypionkella sp.; assembly: GCA_964497815.1. GTDB lineage: Bacteria > Pseudomonadota > Alphaproteobacteria > Rhodobacterales > Rhodobacteraceae > Cypionkella. Next base: position 2,233 of record CAZCFC010000264.1, on the reverse strand, counting down.
ACGCCGATCCCGCCAGCCATCCTGATGCGCCCTATGTCATCCGGATGAAGGCCCCGCGCACCGGCGAAACCGTCATCGACGATCAGGTACAGGGGCGTGTGGTGATCCAGAATTCAACGCTGGATGATATGATTTGTTTACGATCTGATGCTACGCCCACCTACATGCTGGCCGTCGTGGTGGATGATCACGATATGCAGGTCAGCCATGTCATTCGGGGGGACGATCATCTGAACAACGCCGCGCGCCAGCAGATGATTTACGATGCCATGGGCTGGGAAATCCCGGTTTGGGCTCATATTCCGCTGATCCACGGGCCGGATGGCAAAAAGCTGTCCAAACGTCATGGCGCGACGGGGGTCGAGGAATATCAGGCGATGGGCTATCCTGCTGCAGGCATGCGCAACTATCTGACGCGGCTGGGCTGGGCGCATGGCGACGCCGAAATTTTCACGACAGACGAGGCTTTGAAGATGTTCGATCTGGACGGAATCGGCCGCGCGCCGGCCCGTCTTGATTTCAAGAAACTGGAAAACACCTGCGGCCATCACATTGCCATGGCCGATGATGCTGCGCTGCTGCATGAAATTGAGGCGTATCTGGTGGCCGCCAACCGCCCGGGCCTGACGCCACACCAGAGGACCGTTTTGTCACGGGCGCTGTATTGCGTGAAGGATCGCGCAAAGACATTGCCGGAACTTCTTGAAAAGGCTCAATTTGCGCTGATATCGCGCCCTGTGCAGCCTGATGACGCTTCAGCCAAGGCACTGGATACGGTATCCCGTGGTATACTGAAATCATTGACGCCGCAGCTGCAAAATGCTAACTGGACAAAGGACGCGCTTGAACCGATCCTTAACGATGCTGCCGCAGCAAGCGGGATAGGCTTTGGCAAACTTGCCGCCCCGCTGCGAGCCGCGTTGGCAGGGCGCAGCGCAACGCCAAGTGTGTACGACATGATGCTTGTCATCGGTCGAGATGAGACGATTGCCCGGCTGATGGACGCGGCGGCCTGATCCGCCCCTCCCCGGCCAAACCGAACAAAGGCCGCCCATAGCCCTGGGCAGGCCGACACCTGGGGGATGAGAGATGGCCAAGACTGCAACGCTAAGCCTTGACGGCAAGACCTATGACCTGCCGGTTCATTCGCCCACCTTGGGGCCGGATGTGCTTGATATCCGTAAGCTTTATGCCGAAGCTGACGTGTTCACCTTTGATCCCGGCTTCACCTCGACCGCCGCTTGCGAAAGCGCCATCACCTTTATTGACGGCGACAAGGGCGAATTGCTGCACCGCGGCTATCCGATCGAACAACTGGCCGAACACTCGTCCTATCTCGAGGTCTGCTACCTGCTGCTGTACGGTGAACTGCCCAACGCCGCCCAGATGGCCGACTTTGAAGGCCGCGTGACACGTCACACCATGCTGCATGAACAAATCCACATGTTCTTCCGCGGCTTCCGTCGTGACAGCCACCCGATGGCAACCATGGTGGGGGTTGTCGGGGCGATGTCAGCCTTCTATCACGACTCGCTGGACATCAACGACCCATGGCAGCGCGAAGTGGCCGCGATCCGCATGGTCGCAAAGCTGCCGACGATCGCGGCGATGGCCTACAAGTATTCGGTTGGACAACCCTTTGTTTATCCGAAGAATTCCTTGTCTTACGCTGGCAATTTCCTGCACATGTGCTTCTCGGTTCCCGCCGAAGATTACGTGGTGAACCCGATCCTGGCCCGCGCCATGGACCGCATCATGATGCTGCACGCGGATCATGAACAGAACGCCTCGACCAGCACCGTGCGTCTTGCCGGTTCGTCGGGCGCCAACCCCTTTGCCTGCATCGCAGCCGGGATTGCCTGTCTTTGGGGCCCGGCCCATGGGGGGGCAAATCAGGCCTGCCTTGAAATGTTGCGCGAAATTGGCACCGTGGACCGTATTCCGGAATACATCGCCAAGGCCAAGGACAAGAGTTCCGGCTTCCGCCTGATGGGTTTTGGCCACCGCGTTTACAAGAACCACGACCCCCGCGCCACCGTCATGAAAGAATCGGCGGATGAGGTGTTGGAGTTGTTGGGCATCCACAACAACCCCACCCTGCAGGTCGCCAAAGAGCTGGAGCGGATTGCGCTGTCGGACGATTACTTCGTGTCGAAAAAGCTGTATCCGAACGTCGATTTCTACTCGGGCATCATTCTGGATGCGATGGGCTTCCCCACCTCGATGTTCACCC
>CAZCFC010000263.1:0-4367 GCA_964497815.1 uncultured Cypionkella sp. | reverse complement strand
CCCATTGACCAGCCGGTCAAACCACCCGATCGAGGGATTTTCATATTCCGCGCCCAATTGGCGCAGCGCCGCCATCTGCGCCTCGGCCGAAAGCTCCAGCCGCCGGGTGGCCGAGGGCACGAACACCTCTGCCACCCCGCGCGCGGCATCGCCAAGGGCAGAAACAGCGGCAGGTCCGCCCACCAGATTGCCAATCAGCCCCATTGTGCCACCCGCGCACGATGCTGCGCCTCGGTCAGATGATAGCGCGCTGCGATGAACTCTTCGGCCCGCGTGATCCAACCGCCCTTGCCGCCGTCCTTACGGCGCGCATATTTGCGACTGGCGGGGCGGGCATCGGCCAAGGCGTAATAGTAATTGCGCCGGGCGATGCCATAGGCGTCCGCAAGATGGCCGGGGGCCGAGTCGTAGGCCAGTTGCGCGGCGCGGATGGTTTGCGGGCCAATGTGTCCATCGGCATCGCAGGGAAAACCCATATCACCCAACAGCCGCTGCAACACCTTCACCGCATTGACGCCCGCGTTGACATACATGTCAAACACCGACGCCTGCAACACCTCGGGCAGGGCCGCCAACCCAGTGCGGCGAAAGTAATGTTCGATATATATATCAATTGCTTGTGCAGCAGTCAGCTGCCGGACATCAAGCGCATCAATCCGCCCTTCCCCGGTCAGGTCGATGCTCAGCCGCCGCAGCGTGCCCAACGTCACGCCATGGTTGGTGGCCCCGCCGGGATCGTCAGGATCATTCACAAAGCCGCCCTCACGGGCAACGATTTCGGTGGCAAGTTCGCGAACGGTCTTCATCGCACCCCCCATGATGGTTGGGGGGCAGGATGGCGCGATAAGGTTAAGGCGGGCTAAGAGCGGCGATCTGTCATATTTGACTAAAATTTCGCTTCATCTGTCCTTAAATATCCCACGGGGTGCGGGGTGTGAAACCCCGCGAAGGCCCCCGCAGCAAGCCGTCGGTTCAGGACTTGCGCACCCTACTCCGGCGCGGCTTCCTTGTAGACACCCTGCGCCTTCAAGGCGTCGACCACCTCTTTCGGCATGTAGGTTTCGTCATGCTTGGCCAGGATTTCGGTGGCGACAAAGGTATCACCCTCCATCGACCCGGTGCCAACCATGCCCGCACCTTCCGCGAACAAGTCCGGCAGCACACCTGCAAAGCGCACGGGAATGGTGACATTGGTGTCGGTCACGGCAAAGGTGATCACTTCACTTTGGCCGCGCACAAGCGACCCGGCTTCCACCAGACCGCCAATGCGGAACACCTCGCCTTGGCCGGGCGGCTCGGACAACACCTGCGTTGGAGAGCGGAAAAAGTTGATCCCGTCCTGCATCGCATAACCGATCAGCCCGGTCGCCACCATCACTGCCAGAAAGGACAGCAGGATCACCTGAATCCGCCGCTGTTTCTTCAGTCCTTTAAGACCTGCCATATCACCCTCTTACGGGAAAACGGGGGCCAGCATCAGGCCCGCGGTTTCCTCGATCCCCAGCATCAGATTGGCGTTCTGGATGGCTTGGCCGCTTGATCCCTTGGTCAGGTTATCCAGCACCGCCACCACCACAGCCCGCCCCGGGATGCGATCACCGATCACCCCGATATGGCAATAGTTGGACCCTGCGATGTCGCGTGTCGAGGGGAGTGCGCCAAAGGGTAGCACCTGAATGAACACTTCATCGGCATAGGCGGCGGCCAAAGTGGCATGCACCTGCGCCGCGTCGCCCTTGACGTAAACGGTTTCCAGGATACCCCGGTTCATTGGCAGCAAGTGCGGGGTGAATTGTACCTGCACCGGACGGCCGGCGATTTTCGAGAATTCCTGATCAAACTCGCCCAGATGGCGGTGCTTGCCGCCTGCGGAATAGGAATGGGTGCCGCCTGCCAGTTCGGCATGCAGCAGGTTTTCCTTCAACGACCGCCCCGCCCCCGAAACACCCGCCTTCAGATCAATCAGGATCGAGTCCAGATCAATCACCCCCGCTGCGATCAGGGGGCGCAGGGCGTATTGGCCGGTGGCGGCGTTGCAGCCCGTGCCCGCCACCAGACGCGCGCCCCGGATTTCGTCGCGATAAAACTCGGTCAGTCCATAAACCGCCTCGGCCTGCAGATCGGGGGCGGTGTGCGGTTGGCCGTACCATTTTTCGTATTCCGCCACATCGCGCAGCCGGAAATCGGCGGACAGGTCCACGATTTTCAGATCACGCGGCAATGCCGATACCACCACTTGCGTCGTCGCGTGCGGCAGCGCGCAAAAGGCAAGATCAACCTGCGAAAAGTCAATCTCGTCAATCCTTTGCAGGCGCGGCAGGTTCAGATGGCGCAGAAACGGGAACACTTCGGCCATCGCCATGCCCGCCTTGCGATCGGCAGACAATGCCACGATTTCCATATGCGGATGGGTGGCGATCAAGCGGACCAATTCGGCCCCCGTATAGCCCGAGGCCCCAAGAATGGCGATGCGATGTGTCATGGCAAACTCCTGCGAATGGTGCCGCAGATGTGCCGACTGACCCGCAGCGATGCAAGCGGAAAGTCTTTTGGCGGATCAGGTTTGCAGGAAAACGCGCAGTCCCCCCTGCCCGCACCTGAACGCGGTTTTCCAAACACCGGCCCACGGACCAAGGTACGTAACGGGCCAAGATACGGAACGGGCCTGAATAGGTGATGGGCCTAGATAAAAGCCAGATCGTCCAGCAGCGCCGCTTTGGTGGTGTTCTGGATGGTCAGACTGTCGGTCAGTCCGAATTTGAACACGACATCGCTGCCGGTCTGCGTGGCATAGATCAGCGCTTTGGTGGCGGTGGTCACGCCGGAAAATCCGACAAGGGCGATGGTGTCCACATTGTCCTGAAAGTCCATCACCCAATCTTGCCCGCCGGTTTTCCGGAACACGAACACATCCGACCCCGCGCCGGCGTACAGCTTGTCCGCACCGCCCCGCCCCCACAGCCGATCCGCACCGGCCATCCCGTACAGGCTGTTGGCAAGATCATTGCCCGTCAGACTATCCCCAAAAGCCGACCCTTCCAGATTTTCGATCCCCAGCAGCACATCGCCCCTGGCATCGCCCAGATTCAGTGCGGCTGCGGCCATATCCACCACGACACGCGCGGTGGCCGTTTGATAGGTTGCGGTGTCAAGACCGCTGCCACCATCCAGACGGTCGGCACCAAGGCCACCCATCAGCACATCATCGCCGGTCTCGCCATACAGCGCGTCAGCCCCGGCATGGCCCAAAAGGCGGTCGTTGCCTGCACCGCCAACCAGCCGATCCGCACCCGCAGCCCCCGTCAGCACATTGGCCAAAGCGTTGCCTGTGCCCACAAACCCCGTCGTACCGCTGTAGGTCAGGTTTTCGACATGCCCCGCCAAAGACAGCTGCTGAAGGCTGGTCAGCACGGTGTCGATACCGTCACCTGCGTATTCCACCACAACATCCTGCGCCGAGGCCAGCACATAGGTGTCGTCACCGGCACCGCCATACAGCACATCCTTGGCCAGTCCGCCGTCCAGATGGTCAGCCCCGTCGCCTCCGAACAGATGGTCAATTCCGGCCCCGCCCGAAAGGCGGTCGGCCCCATCCTGCCCGAACAGGAAATCATCACCACCCAGCCCGGTCAGACCATCGTTTCCAGTGCCGCCATAGAGGAAATCGTTCGAAAGATCGGTCCCCAGCAGCGTGTCATTGCCGCCAAAGCCAAATCCGTGGCCCGCCTGTTTCAACGCGTCGAACGTGGCCTCACCCGCGGCCACCTGATAGGTCTCATTCACCAGTTTGGCCGTCACCAGCCTGACATTGACAAGCTGCCCGGCCGCAGCACCGGTCGGGGCCATGCTGATCGAATAGGCGTCCATGGCATGGGCGAAAGAGTGTTGGTGGCGGTAGGCCAGGTTGCCTTTTACATCCATGGACAGCAGGCTTGACGCTCCGGTCTGCACCCCCGGATACCAGCCCAGACCAATGCCATTGCGGGCAAACCACGCATAGCTTGCCACATACATGTCGCTGAAATCGGCAGCCACGGCGGTATTGTCAACCGAGCCAACGGCGTTGATCTCGGTGATCAGCACATCGTCCCCCGCCACCGGCGCATAATTGGCGTCCAGCATCGTCTGCAACTGCTGTGGTGACGTCGCAACCGAGGTGCCCACCCAGCCCGGATAAAGATGCGCTGACCAGACCAAAGCATCGCCCACACCGTTGCGGATGTAATCGACCGCCGAAACGCCACCAACCTTGGTGTTGCCCAGCGTCAGGAAATCGCCATTATAGCCCCAGCCGCCGACCAGAACTTTGGCATCATCGCGCGACTGCACCAGATCAGACAGCGCAATCATGTGATCCGCGAACAGTT
>CAZCFC010000262.1:0-4414 GCA_964497815.1 uncultured Cypionkella sp. | reverse complement strand
TCATGCAGCGCGCCATCTGGCAGCGGGTAGGGCACGAAATCTTCGGCACCCAGCCGCAGCAGCTGGTGCAGGGCGATGGGGCTGACCTGATCGGCAATCAGGATCACCTTGATCGCCTTGGCCTTGGCGGTGCGGATGATTTCTGTGATGCGGGTCAGATCCGCCTCATCCTCGCCGTCCACGGCGATGGCCACGAATTGCAGTGTCGAAGATTCGGGCTGCCCCAGAAAGATCAAGGCATCATCAAAGCCCAGATCGCCCCAGTTTTCACCCAGTTCCAGTTCCATGTCGTCGATCAGCAGATCAAAGTTCTGTACGTCGCGCGAAATCGTGCACGCCAGAATGGGTGCCGGATCCGGTTGAAGATTTGCCACGCTCGTCATCGTCCTATCGTCCTTCCAAAGACAGCCCAACCGATGACCCGCCCAAACGGGCAAGGCCAACAGGGGAGCTGTGCTGCGCCAAAGCGCAAGCGACTGTTCCCGTTGGGTGCAAGGTGCTGTCAGATGTTGGCGATATTGGGGCTAAAAGATCGTAAATGTTTGATTTTTAGCGAATTGGGCGACAATCGTTGAACATGTCTGGCCAATGATGCGTGAAACTGGCCCGCCAAGCGGGGCGGGCCGTTTGGCAAATCAGTTCCCGGTCGGATTGACCTCGGTCTTGATTTCAGAGTTCGACGGGTGCGGACGCTCTGCCAGGCTGCCGGTGCCGGACTTGTCGGCATAGCTGCGCCAGACGATTTCGGCATATTTGCCGTTCAGCACCATCGGATGATTGTCCACGAATCCGGACACTTCGGTGACGGTGCGGCGGTTGCGTTCTTCGGGCGATGTGGTTTGCACGACCGGACGGGTCTTGCCGAACGAGGCCACAGCCTCAAGCCGGGCCGAGCCGATGCCTTGGGCCACCAGATAGCCCACCGCAGCCTTGGCGCGGCGCAGACCCAAGGCCTTGTTATAGGCGTCGGATCCGACCAGATCGGTGTGACCGTAGACGCGGAAGCGCACTTCGGGGAACTGGCGGATCCACTGCGCTTGCTGGCGCAGGGTGGCGCGGGCAGAATCGGTCAGTTGCGCACTGTTGAAGGCAAAGGTGATGGTGGGCGACACTTCGGCGGCAAAGCGATTGGCAAGCGCCGCCGTCGCCTCAAGCTGACCCGTCATCAGCATGGTGTTGTTCATGGTCGCGTTGCCAAAGCCGCCTTCGTCCACCTCGGACCCGGCCGGGTTGTTGAATTCGCTGACATTGCAGGCCGAAAGCGCCAGCGCTGCCACTGCCATCAGATGAAGGGACCGCAATTTCATCAGCCTACTCCATCACGTAGCCGTAAGAGCCACTGAAATCCTGCCGCGCCACTTCGCCGGCAGCGCCTTTTTGTGTGCCCGCGACCTTGCCGAACAGGAACAGTTCCTTTTCGGTCGGGATGCGGATGCGGTCGGTCGGCAGGGCCAGCGCCTCACCCCTTGTGGGGGTGACAAGATGCGGGGTGACGATGATCACCAGTTCCGACTGCGCGCGCTGATATTCGGACGAGCGGAACAGCGCCCCGATGATCGGAATATCGCCCAGCCACGGCACCTGGCCGTTCAGATCGCGGAAATCGTCTTGCAGAAGGCCCGCGATGGCAAAGCTTTCCCCGTCGCGCATTTCAACGGTGGTCGAAGTTTCGCGCCGCTTGAAGGCGTTGATCGAAAAGCCCCCCGCCTGCAAAGTGGTGGTGGTGTCGATCGAGGACACGGCGGCGTTGATGGTCAGGTTGATGATGTCACCATCGACGACAACCGGGGTGAAGTTCAGTTCGACACCAAAGGGTTTGTATTCCACCGTCACGGTGCCGTCCCCCGAAGCCACCGGGATCGGATATTCGCCACCAGCCAGAAATTTCGCCTCTTGCCCGGACAGGGCGGTCAGGTTTGGTTCGGCCAGCGTGCGCACGACGCCTTTGGATTCAAGCGCCTCAAGCAGCACGGCAAATTCCAGCGATCCGGCCGAAAAGCCAAGCGCCATGCGGCCTTCGGCAGGTGTTGCGCTGTTGACGGTGCCATCGGTGAAGATGTTCTTGACCGCATTTGTGGTGGCCAAGGTGCCAGAGCCGCCAATGATGCCGGAATTGGTGCCGCCGGAAATCCCCAGCGAGGCCGACAGGTTCTTGGACACCGAGCGCTGCATTTCAGCAAAGCGCACCTTCAGCATCACCTGCTGGGTGCCGCCAACCGTCATCAGGTTCGACACCCGCTCGGGGGCATAGCGTTCGGCCAGATCAAGCGCGCGGTCCAGCTTGGCGGTGGAAGAAATCGTGCCTGACATGACGATGCCGTCATTGGCGGTGCGCACTTCGATGGTTTCGCCGGGCAGGATCTGCTGCAGCCGTTCCTTGAATTCCGCAATGTCCGGGGTGACATGCACGTCCACGTTCGAGATCAGTTTTCCTTCGGCGGAAAGCAGCGTCATCGTCGTGCGGCCGGGGGTCTTGCCCAGAACGTAGATGGTTTTGTCTGACAGAGTGGAAATATCAGCAATGCCGGGGTTGGCGATGGACAGTTCCGCAAAGGGAACATCACTTTCGACCACCACGGCGCGGTTCATCGGGACATTCAGCGGAGCGGAGGCAGACCCCTCCAGCACGCGCAGCGTTTGGGCCCAAAGCGGGCTTGGTGCCATCGACGGCAGGGCAACACACAGAAATCCAGCCATCAGTAGGTTACGCATACACATGTGACCTGCCCTTTCGATCACGCTTCTGGTTAGGTCTTTTTTCGCCTAATCCATATCTTAAGATGCCTTAGTGGCCAATTTTTTGCAAGAATCAAAAGCTTGGAGGCCATTCCTTATGTGGATAACGTGCAACAGACTTCAATCTTTGGCAGAACAGAACGGGCGCGGCCACCACATAAGGTGGCCGCGCCCGTTCTGATTGTACGTCAATTTGTGCAGGGGATCGGGATTTCGACAACGTCGGCGCCCTTGCGGGTGCGAATGGTGCAGGTCCGGGGAGTGTCCTGCACGGCAACGGGTTGCTGCGTTTCGATGCCCAGCAAGGCGTTGCTGTCGATTTCAATGGCACCGCTGGCAATCTGATCGCCGGTGCCAACCAATGACATCACCAACCCACCGGTGGCCTGCGCCTGCGCCAGTCGCGCCACCTGTTCCGGTGTCGCGGCCACAGTCATCGTGCGGCTTTGGATGGCGCCATCGGTGTTGCTGGCCTTCTTGTTGCGGTCCACGGCGATGATTTTCATGGCACTTTCGATCAGCCGGGTCATTTCGCCGGGCGTGCCCTCGACAGATCCGGTCCAGTAGATGTCAACGCGATCGCCCGGTTGCAGGAAATCGGCGGCTTCCACCTTGATGGCAAAGGCGCGCATGCCCTGTTCGATCTCGCCGTTCAGACCGGCCTGTTCCCCGGGTTCGGTGACTTTCACCGCCAGGATCGGCTCGTAGGTTTCCATCTGTCGGACCACATAGCGCGGCTCGGCGTTTTCGTCGGGGAAAAGCAGGGCCGGGTCGGTGAACACACCTTCTGGCAACGCATTCTTGGGCCAGTAGATCATCTGCACGTCTTCTTTGGTGATCGTCTCACCATAGTTCTTGGGCTTGTTCACCACAAAGACCTCAATCAGGCCGCCGGTTTTTTCGCGGATCAGCTTTTCCTGCTGCACGGCCACTTCTTGCTTTGAGATATAGCCCTGGGCCATGTAGACGGCGGCCCCGGCCAAAGCGAGGCCCGCCAACAACACCAGTGCAAAAATACTTCTCATGATTCACCCCATTTCCCAAACCAAGGACCGACAGCTGCGGCCCCTGCGCACCAATCCTGTCAATCGCCGACCTCAACGCCGGTGATATAGCCACCCACGATGGTCGAAAGGCTGGTGGTGCCATAGGCGATCGGCACCATCACCAGCACCGCCATCAGCACAATCGCAGCCGTCAACACGACCCAATCCACGGTAACGGCACCGTCTTCCTGGACGAGAAAATCAGTCAGTTTGGTTTGCATTCTCGACCCTCTTTATGGCACCGATGTCGCGGACCTGTGCGGCACCTGACAGGTTTGACGGTAATTCTGTTTTGTGGCCAAAATCGGGCCAGAGCTGGGGCGCAATTAAGGTGTTATCGCGCCTTGTCGTCGCCAATGGAAAAGGCCACATCCCGTCCCGGATGCGGCCCTCACCTTGGTCAGGTGAAATCTGAAATCAGATTACGGCGTGTAGCCCAGTTCGCGGGTGCCGACTTCGGTCGAGATCGACGACCCAAGGGTGGTCACGCCCGAGCCGACCGACGACATCACGGCCAGGCCCAGGCCCACGATGGCTGCGGTCAGAACGACCCAGTCAACAGTCACGGCGCCGGATTCGTCAGATTTGAAGTTCTTGAAGATGTTCAGCAATTTCATAGTTCAGTCCCTTTC
>CAZCFC010000261.1:0-4449 GCA_964497815.1 uncultured Cypionkella sp. | reverse complement strand
CCTGCGGGTCGCGCACTTTGGCACGAAAACGCTGGTAGGCCGCATCGCCGGTGCGGCGCGTTTCCTCTAGCCGCTCTTCGACCTCTAGCAGTTGTGGCACGGTGCGGCTGGGCAGCAAGGGAGTGGGGACAAGCCGCTTCAGATCACGCTCGCGCCGGTAATCTTCCAGCCCAAAGCGGGCGGCGCGGATCAACAGGCGCGGGCGGCGCAACTCATTCAGCAGGGCACGAAAATCGGTCATGGCAGCCTCCAGTTGGACGGATTTCACCATAGACTGACGCAACCGGGCGTTGCGCATTCCTTGTTTCGAGCGCACGCAGGATTGCCGCATTGTTTAAGATTTATAAACAATTATCGGAAAAGGCTCTGTCATTAACTATTAGGTAACCAATGCCACTCACGGTTGAAGACGTCTCTGGCAGGACAAAAACAGCCCGTGAAACGGTGCGGAACGAGGCGATGCAGTCCAACCTTACCACCCCGCACAGCTTGCCCGGTTGGTTGCCTGACGCGGTGCGGCTGTATCTGAACCACACCGAAGACGGCATGTCGCTGCGGGCGTTGGCCCGGCGCGATGGCAAGCATGCCTCGACCGTGATGCGCCTTGTGCGCCGTTATGAGGGCCGCCGTGACGACCCGCTGGTCGACGAGGCGCTGGCCGCCTTGTTGCACTGTGACCCATCCCATCAAAATGCCAGAGAGGACTTACCCCACATGACCGCCGCCATTCGCCCGCAAACCCTTGTTGCCGATGCCGCCACCATTGACCGCGAGGGCAAGCGCATTCTGCGGCGTCTGGCCGAACCGGGGGCTATCCTGGCCATCGCGCCCGATATGGAAAAGGCGGTGGTGATGCGGGAATTTCCCGATGGACGCACCGCCCGCACGGGTGTGGTAGAGCGGGTTGTGGCGCAGGCCTTTGCGCTGAAAGACTGGATCGTCTGCCGCAAGCCGGGGCGGGTGGCCCGCTATGAAATCACCTCGGCGGGGCGGGCGGCCCTGTTGCGGATGCTTGAGGCGGACGCCCGCAACGGCTTGGCCCCCGGGTTGGCCGAAGCCGCGACGCCCTTTGCTGATCAGCACCGCGATTGGGACACGCGTGAGGTGGCAACCGATGACGGCCCGCGCCGGATCCGCTACAATCTGGCCGAAAGCCCGGTGGCGGTGCTGGGGCGCAGGCGCGACAAGGACGGCAAGCTGTTTCTGGAACCGGAACTGGTCAACGCGGCGGAACGTCTGCGCGAGGACTTTGAGCTGGCGCAGATGGGCCCGCGCGTGGCGCAGAACTGGGAGCGCTTTCTGACTGCTGGCGACCGTGGCGGCTTTCGGGCCGATGCCGGACAGGCCGAAGGCCCGCGCGCGGCACGGGACCGGGTGGCAGCGGCGCTGCGTGATCTGGGGCCCGGTCTGGGAGATGTCGCGCTGCGGGTGTGTTGCTTTCTGGAGGGCATCGAGGCCGCTGAACAGCGTCTGGGATGGGCGGCGCGGTCGGGCAAGATCGTGCTGCGCATCGCGTTGCAGCGCCTGCACCGGCATTATCTGGAATGCTACGGCAAATCAGGGCCGCTGATTGGGTAAGGCCCGGCGGCTTTGCCACGAAAACGCCCCTGCGGAGCGGTTTCAGGGCCGAACGCGCGGGACCACTGCCCCGCGCCGGTGCCTTCAGCCTGCAAAGGCCTTGGCCGCCAGAAGCAGCGACAACAGGGCCAGCCAGATCGCAGCGCCCTTGTTCAGCCATGGCCCGGACCGCGACAGCACTCCTGCGCCCAAACCCGCCCACAGTGCCGAAACCACGGGCACTTGAACGGCAAAGCCGATCAAGCCCGGCCAGATCGCCGGGGCGGCGGGGATCAGCACCAGCCCGAAAATCAGTGATTTGGGGTTCAGCAGGGTGGTGACAGCCATTTGCCGCACTGTGACCTGTTGCGCGGCTGCGCTGTGAACCGCTGGCAAGTGCCACAGGCCAAAGGCCAGCCGCGCCACCCAAAGTGCTGCAAGCCCGGTCAGAACCGGGCGCAACAGGGGCAGGTGATCCATCATTGGCGCCCCCCACAGCACCAAAGGTACGATCACGCAAAGATAGCACAACAGCACCACCGGGATCAGGCGCAGTGCTGCGCGCAGCCCCGCCTGCGCCCCGGCCAGCGCCAGCACGGCATTGGTCGGACCGGGGGTGATCAGCAGCGCCATCAGCGCAAGGTTCAGTTCCAGCAGGGTCATGTGGTTTTCCTAAGGCAGGTCACAGTACCGCGGCCCTGATCCATATCAATGAAAAAGGGGAGCGACCCGCGCCCCCCTTCGTTCTTTGTCGTCAGCCGGGTTCAGTTCAGGTCGAACCGGTCCAGCTCCATCACCTTGACCCAGGCTGCCACGAAATCCTTCACGAATTTCGCCTGCGCGTCATGGCTGCCATAGACTTCGGCCAGCGCCCGCAATTGCGAGTTCGAACCGAACACCAGATCGACACGCGTTCCAGTCCAACGCACGGCCCCGGTGTTGCGGTCGCGGCCTTCGAAGGTATCCTGCGCATCCGACGTCGCTGACCAGACCGTCGACATGTCCAGCAGGTTGGTGAAGAAATCGTTGCTCAACACCCCCGGCCGCTTGGTGAACACCCCATGCGCCGACTGATCGGCATTTGCGCCCAAGACGCGCAAGCCACCGATCAGCACGGTCATTTCGGGGGCGGACAGGGTCAGCAGTTGCGCCTTGTCGATCAGCAGCTCTTCGGCCGACACGGTGTACTTCGCTTTCAGATGGTTGCGGAAGCCATCGGCCTGCGGTTCAAGCGCGGCAAAGCTGTCAACATCGGTCTGGTCTTGCGTGGCATCGCTGCGCCCCGGCGTGAAAGGCACCGGCACACCCGCCGCCTGTTCCACCGCAGCCGAACCACCCAGCACGATCAGATCGGCCAGCGAGATTTTCTTGGCCCCCTTGGCGTTGAAGGCTGCCTGAATACCCTCCAGCACCGCCAGCACCTTGGCCAGTTGCGCGGGATTGTTCACGGCCCAATCCTTTTGCGGGGCCAGCCGGATGCGTGCGCCATTGGCACCGCCGCGCTTGTCCGAACCGCGGAAGGTCGATGCCGACCCCCAGGCAACGGACACCAGTTCCGATACCGTCAGGCCCGAAGCCAGAATGGCGGTTTTCAGCCCTGCCACATCGGCCGCGTCCACCAAGGGGTGATCGACCGCCGGAATCGGGTCTTGCCAGATCAGATCCTCGGCGGGCACTTCCGGCCCCAGATACAGTGCCTTCGGCCCCATGTCGCGGTGGGTCAGCTTGAACCAGGCGCGGGCAAACGCATCGGCAAAGGCATCAGGATTGGCAAGGAAGCGCTGCGAGATCGGACCATAGATCGGGTCCAGCTTCATCGCCATATCGGCGGTGGTCATCATCGGCGGATGCATTTTCGACGGATCATGCGCATCGACAACCATGTCCTGCGGCTCGCAGTTCACCGGGTGCCACTGCTGCGCGCCCGCCGGGCTGCGGCCAAGAGCCCAGTCATATTTCAGCAAGACGTGCAGATAACCCATGTCCCATGTGGTCGGGTTGGGCTTCCACGCGCCCTCAATCCCCGAACCGGTGGCATGGATGCCCACACCGCTGCCAAAGGCGTTTTTCCAGCCAAGTCCTTGTTCTTCAAGGCCCGCAGCTTCGGGCTCACGTCCCACCAAGGTCGGGTCGCCTGCACCATGCGCCTTGCCAAAGGTATGACCGCCCGCCGTCAGCGCCACGGTTTCTTCATCATCCATCGCCATCCGGGCAAAAGTTTCGCGGATGTCACGGCCCGAGGCCAGCGCATCGGCCACGCCGTTCGGGCCTTCGGGGTTCACATAGATCAGGCCCATCTGCACGGCGGCCAGCGGGTTTTCCAACTGACGGTCGCCTTCATAGCGGGCATCGCCCAGCCATGTATCTTCGTTGCCCCAGTAGATATCTTCTTCCGGTTCCCACACATCGACACGGCCGCCGCCAAAGCCAAAGGTCTTGAAACCCATCGACTCCAGCGCCGCGTTGCCCGCAAGAATCATCAGATCGGCCCAGGAAATCGCGTTGCCGTATTTCTGCTTGATCGGCCACAGCAGGCGACGGGCTTTGTCCAGGTTGCCGTTGTCGGGCCAGGAGTTCAGCGGCGCAAAGCGCTGCGTGCCGGTGCCCGCGCCGCCACGCCCGTCACCGGTGCGGTAGGTGCCTGCCGAATGCCAGGCCATGCGGATGAACAGCGGGCCGTAATGGCCCCAGTCTGCCGGCCACCACGTCTGGGAATCGGTCATCAGCGCATAAAGGTCCTGCTTCAACGCCGTGTAATCCAGCGCGCCAAAGGCCGCCGCATAGTCGAATTCCGCGCCCATCGGGTTCGCGGCTGCGCCATGCTGATGCAGGATCTTCAGGTTCAACTGGTTCGGCCACCAATCGCGGTTCGAGCGCGCCGCACATGTGGTT
>CAZCFC010000260.1:0-4468 GCA_964497815.1 uncultured Cypionkella sp. | reverse complement strand
AGGCATCCCGCCGCGCGATGATGGCCAGCAGCGAGGCGATCTTTTCCCGGGCGGTCTTGCGTCCCAGCAGCAGCATCCATTCCCGGGCCGCATCCAGTTCGTCCAGCGTCATTTCCAGCAGGCGCTGGGCAATGTGGGGGGTGGTGGTCATCATTTCTTCGAAGGGCTTCTTGCGGAAACAGCACATGACCAGATCGGTGGTGGCGGTGACATCATAGGCCGCCTGCGACCGCCCCGGACGGCCGACAAAATCGGATGGCAGCAAAAGGCCCACCATCTGCCGCCGTCCGTCCTCCATGGTCTGGGTCAAGGTTGCAATGCCCGTGACGACCGAAGCCACGAAATCCATCCGATCGCCCGACCAGATCACGGTCTGCCCGGCCTGAAAGCTGCGATAGTATTTGATCTCTTCCAGACGCTTCAACTCGTCACTCTCGCAGCGGGCACAGACCGCGCGATGCCGGATCGGGCAATCGCCACAATTGTGGGGCGAAAGCTTGATGTCATGATGCGCCATGGCTGGCCCTTTGCGTTTGATCTGGGTCAAGGCGCACGGCCTTGGCCTGCGGCAGAGTACCCTGATGACAGATCATTCGCAACTGATGCGCCTCGGTCTTTTTGACGCGCGCGTGCCCCGCTATACAAGCTACCCCACCGCCCCGCACTTTGCCGGGTCTGTCGGGCCTGCAAAATTCACCCAGTGGATCGGCGAGGTTCCGGCGGGGTCCGAGATTTCGCTTTATCTTCACGTGCCCTTTTGTCGTCGGCTGTGCTGGTTCTGTGCCTGCCGGACGCAAGGCACCGTTTCGGACGATCCGGTGCGCGCCTATGCAAAGGTGTTGGCGGCCGAGATTGACTTGCTGCGGGCCCATCTTGCCCCCGGCGTGCGGCTGTCGCGGCTGCATTGGGGGGGCGGTACGCCGACCATGCTGCCGCCTGATCTGATGCGTGAACTGGCGGCTGCGATCTTTGATGTGGTGCCAATGGGGCAGGGGGCCGAATTCTCGGTCGAGATTGACCCGAATGAAATCGACGCCGCCCGGTTGGACGCCTTGGCGCAATCGGGGATGAACCGGGCGTCGATCGGGGTGCAGGATTTTGACCCCGAGATCCAGAAGGTCATCGGCCGCGAGCAAAGCTATGAGTTGACGATGAACGTGGCGCAGATGATCCGGGCGCGCGGAATCCAGTCGCTGAACGCGGATATTCTGTATGGCCTGCCGCATCAGACTGATGCCCGGATTGCCGATTCCGTGAACAAATTGCTGGCGTTGTCGCCCGACCGCGTGGCGCTGTACGGCTATGCCCACGTGCCATGGATGAGCCGCCGTCAGCAGATGATCCCTTCGGATTCCATGCCCACGCCGCAGGAACGGCTGGGCCTGTTCGAAGTGGCGCGGCAATTGTTTCTGGCCGATGGCTATGACGAGATCGGCATCGACCATTTCGCACGTCCCACCGATGGCATGGCGATTGCTGCGCGCAACGGGACGCTGCGGCGGAATTTTCAGGGCTACACCGATGACACGTCGCCGGTGCTGATCGGACTTGGGGCGTCATCCATTTCGCGGTTTCCGCAGGGTTTTGCGCAAAATGCGTCGGGCACCGCCGACCACACCCGTGCCATTCGGGCGGGCCATTTTTCCAGCCATCGCGGCCATGTGTTTTCCGATGAAGACCGGATGCGCGGCCGGATCATCGAAGCGCTGATGTCGGATTTCCACGTCAGCCGCGCCGAAATCCTGCGCGATTACAAGGTGACGGCAGAGCGGCTGGAAGGTCTGTTCCAATCCGCCGCAGCGGCCTTCCCCGATATGGTGGTGCTGACGGCCAAGGGCATGACCATTCCGCCACATGCCAAGCCGTTGACGCGGATGATTGCGCGGGCGTTTGACGCCTATGACCAAAGCAAGGCGCAGCATTCCTCGGCGGTTTAGATTGGCGGTTTAGGAACGGCACCACGCCGCCCCGGACCTGATCCGGGGCCTCACCCTTTGACCAGAGGCCCCGGATCAGGTCCGGGGCGGCGTGGGATTTGGCCCAAAGCTTTCGACATAAGCCACCATTTGCGGCAAGCAGATGGTGCGCAGGTCATAGCGTTGCAGCGCGGTCTGGCGGGCCGCGGCGCGCAGAGGGGCAAAGCGGCCCGGGTCGGCCAGCGCGGTCGCAAGCGCCTTTGACCAGCCGTCTACGTCAAAGAAATCGACCAGAGTGCCATTGACGCCATCGGCAATCGCCTCGGCCACGGGGGCGGTGTTCGACCCGACGATGTGACAGCCCGCCGCCATTGCCTCGATCATCGACCAGCTGAGAACGAAGGGGTAGGTCAGATAGGCGTGCGCGCGGCTGACCTGCATCAGCGCCACGAACTGCGGGTAGGGGACTTTGCCGACAAAATGCACGCGCGCGGGGTCAATCTTGTCGCGCACCTCGGCCAGAAAGGTTTCCTTCCAGCCCTTGGCATCCTTGGGCGCCGCGCCATAGCTGACCTCATCGCCGCCGACAATCACCACCTGGGCATTCGGGCGGGCGTCCAGCACGGCAGGCAAGGCGCGCATGAAGATGTGATAGCCGCGATAGGGTTCCAGATTGCGGTTCACAAAGGTCAGCACCTCATCGCCCGCGTGCAGGCTGCGGCCATCGGGCAGGGCGAAACGGGCCTGCGGGTTGGGCACCATGACAGCGGTATCAACGCCGTCATGGATCACCTTGATCATCGGGCGCAGGCTGGCGGGGTAGGTCGAGGCCTGCCAGCCGGTCGGTGACAGCCCTGCATCGGCATGCACCAAAGCCTGTCCAAGATGGCCGGCGCGGCCCTGGGCAATCATGATCTGGTCAAAGTTGGCATTGCTGAATTCGGGGTCAAATCCCACATCCGCGCCACGTCCCTTGTAGTAGAACTCGGCGTAGACGATCAGTTTCGCCTCGGGCCAGACCTCTTTCAGAAACAGCGTCTCACCCCAGCCGGAATGGCCCACGATCACATCCGGCACATAGCCCTTGTCACGGCGCAGTTGCAGGGCGGCGCGGGCGGTGCTGACGCCGCGGTCACTCATCGTGGTGTAGTTGCGGCCAAGCCGGGTGGCGGCAGGGTCCACCTTGGCCGCGTCGTGCTTGTAGCGCAGAACGGGAATGGCGCTGGCGCGCTGATTGCCGCCATCGGTCAGTGCAAGGCAGTCATGGCCGCGTTTGGCAAGTTCGGGTGCAAGGTGCAGGAACTGGCCGGGAAAGTTCTGATGCACGAACAGGATCTTCATGCGCCGGCCCCGAATGCCGCCGTCATCAAGGCGCGGGTGTATTCGGTCTGCGGGTTTTCGAAGATTGCAGCGCCGTCGCCCTGTTCCACCACATCACCGTCTTTCATCACCATCACCTTATGCGACAACGCCCGCACCACCCGCAAATCATGACTGATAAAGATATAGGCAAGCCCATGTTTGCGCTGCAATTCCCGCAGCAAATCCACGATCTGCACCTGAACCGTCATGTCCAGAGCCGACGTCGGTTCATCCAGCATCACCAGTTTTGGTCGCAGGATCATCGCACGGGCGATGGCGATGCGCTGCTTTTGTCCGCCCGAAAACTCATGTGGATAGCGCGATGCCATCGCGGGATCGAGCCCCACCTCGGCCATGATTTCGGCCACCATATCCGCGCGGTTGCGGCCCGGTTCCACCCCGTGCACGCCCAGACCTTCGGCGATGATCTCGGCGGCGGTCATGCGCGGCGACAGGCTGCCGTAGGGGTCTTGAAACACGATCTGCATGTCGCGCCGATAGGGGCGCAAGGCGGTTCCGGACAGGGCGGAAATATCGCGCCCCTGAATCTCGATGCGCCCCTGCGAGTCGATCAGGCGCAAGATCGCCAGCGCCAGCGTGGTCTTGCCCGACCCGCTTTCCCCCACGATCCCAAGGGTTTCCCCGGCCCGTACCGAAAGGCTGGCGGCGTTCACGGCCTTTACGTGGCCGGTGACGCGGCGCAGAAAACCTTGCTGGATCGGAAACCACACCCGCAAATCCTGGGTTCGGGCGATTTCGGAGGCATCGGCGGGCACCGGGCCGGGGCGGCCCTTGGGTTCGGCGGTCAGCAGTTTGCGGGTGTAGGGATGCTGCGGATTGGCGAAAATCTCTGCCGTTTTGCCTTGCTCGACAATCTCGCCGCCCTGCATCACGCAGACCCGATCCGCGATGCGGCGCACGATGCCAAGGTCATGGGTGATAAACAGCAGGCTGAGGCCCTCTGACTGTTTCAGATCGACCAGCAGGTCCAGTATTTGCGCCTGAATGGTGACGTCCAGCGCCGTGGTCGGTTCATCCGCGATCAGCAGTTCCGGGCCATTGGCCAGCGCCATCGCGATCATCACCCGTTGGCGTTGGCCACCAGAAAGCTGATGCGGGTAGGCGTCCAACCGGCTTTCCGGGTTGCGGATGCCGACCTTGGTCAACAGATCAAGGATGCGTGCGCGGGC
>CAZCFC010000259.1:0-4493 GCA_964497815.1 uncultured Cypionkella sp. | reverse complement strand
AAGGCCAAGGAATACCCCCATGAACGATGCCCCATTCCGCCCATTTGAGACTCACCTCGATGAGGCTGCGGCCCTTGCCACCCTGCGCGCGGCAACGGCTGGTGCCGATGACGGCGAGCTGTTTCTGGAACGGCGGCGGTCAGAGGCGATCGTGCTGGACGACGGCCGCATCAAGACCGCCAGTTATGATGCCTCGGAAGGCTTTGGTTTGCGGGCGGTGCGGGGCGAGGTGGCGGGCTATGCCCATTCCACCGAGATTTCGGAATCCGCGCTGATCCGGGCGTCTGAAACCGCGCGGCCGGCGGTGGGCGATGGTGGCGGCCTGATGGCCCCTGCCCCGCAAGGGACCAACCGGCGCCTCTACAGCGATGCCGACCCGATGGCAGACGCCACCTTTGCCGGCAAGATTGAGCTGCTGAAAGAAATCGACGCCTATGCCCGCGCCTTGGACCCCCGCGTCATTCAGGTGTCGGCCACGATCAGCGCAGGTCTGCAAGAGGTGGAAATCCTGCGCCCCGAGGGCCTGCGCTTTACCGATATCCGGCCCATGGCGCGGATGAACGTGTCGGTGATCGTGTCGGACAAGGGGCGGCGGGAACAAGGCGGCACCGGTGCAGGGGGGCGTTACGGCCTGGCGCGGCTGTTGGAGCCGTCGCATTGGCAGCCGATGCTGCATGAGGCGTTGCGGATCGCGTTGGTCAATCTGGACGCCGTACCTGCGCCAGCCGGGATGATGGATGTGGTGCTTGGCCCCGGCTGGCCCGGCATTCTGCTGCACGAGGCGATTGGCCACGGATTGGAGGGCGACTTCAACCGCAAGAAAACCAGCGCTTTCGCCGGGCTGATGGGACAGATGATCGCCGCGCCGGGTGTCACCGTGCTGGACGATGGCACGATTCCTGATCGGCGCGGCAGCCTGTCGGTAGACGATGAAGGCACCGCATCGGGCAAGAATGTGCTGATCGAAGACGGACGGCTTGTTGGTTTGATGCAAGATCGCCAGAACGCGCGGCTGATGGGGGTTGCCCCCACGGGCAACGGGCGACGCGAATCTTACGCCCATATCCCGATGCCACGCATGACAAACACCTACATGTTGTCAGGCCGCGATGATCCGGCGGGCATCGTGGCCAGTCTGAAAGATGGCATCTACGCCGTGGGCTTTGGCGGCGGTCAGGTCGACATCACCAACGGCAAGTTCGTGTTCAGCTGCACCGAAGCCTACCGCGTGCGCAATGGCGTGGTGGGCGAGGCGGTGAAAGGTGCCACCCTGATCGGAGACGGTGCCACTGCATTGAAGCAGATTCGCGCCATCGGCAACGATCTGGCGCTGGACCCGGGCATCGGCAATTGCGGCAAGGCAGGCCAGTGGGTGCCGGTCGGCGTGGGCCAGCCGACACTGCTGATCGGCGGGCTGACGGTGGGCGGATCGGCGGCATGATCGCACGTTATCGAAAGCCAACCTGAGGGGCCCTGATGTTTTTGCTGTACTCCCGCCCCGACGGCTATGACCTTCTGCGCTTTCGCGGGCTTTTGGCGGGGCTGGTTCTTGTTTGGCTGCTGCCCTCGGCTGTGGCCTTGGTGGCGCTGGCGGTGCAATATCTGGCCAACACCACTGCTAGCGGAGAGTTGGGACTGATGGTCTGGGCCACGTCGATCCTGTTGCTGGCCTCGCCCCTGCTCAGTTGGCTGGGGCTGGTGCTGGCGGCGCCCTTTGTGGCGATGCTGATGGACAGGGGCTGGTTTGGCTGGATACCCGCCACGCTGCTGGGCCTGCTGTGCGGTGGCGTCGTGGCCTATCTGATGGAGAATACGCTGGCGCTGTCGTTCGGGGCGATGCTGTTGGTGGCATTGCGCGCGGTGCTGGGGCGGCTTTATCCGGCGGCGTTTGAAATCACGTCATAATCCCCGCGTCATCGCCTGCACCAAGGCCGCCACCTCATCCGCCAGCACCTCATGCGGAGTGCCGACAAAACGGCCATGCAGGGCCAGTTGCACCACACCATGCACGGCGGCAAACACGGTTTTCGCCCGCTGTTGCAGGGCCATGGGCGAAAGGTCAGGACGCAGGGCGTGAAGGGGCGCGATGATCTGTTCGATCAGCACAGCGTGTTCGGCGCGATGCCAATCAGGCGCTTCGATGCCCTCGGGCAAACGATGGTTGAACAGCGCCGACCACAAGTGAAAATTGCCCAGGGCAAAGCCGACATAGCCCATAGCCAGCGCGGCCATGGTGTCTTTGGGGTCTGCGCCCTGCGGCACAGACGTTTGCAGCGCGGTGCCCAACCGTGTCAACGTGCGCGAGTTCACATGCAGGATCAGCGCGTCCAGATCGTCAAACGCCGTATACAGCGCGCCCAAGGCACAGCCCGCGTCGGCCGTCACATCCCGCGCCTTCAAGCCGCGCAATCCATGCCCGGCGATCCGCGCCTCGGCTGCGTCGATCAACCGCTTGCGCAGATCGTCGCGCGCCTCTTCCCGTTTGTTTCGCATTTCGACCTCCATTGTTTCATGAACGGCGTTCATTATTTTATTGAACACCGTTCACAAAACTGCCACAAGCGTATCGTGAACAGCGTTCATAGCAATGGAGAGCAAGATGTTCAAACTGTTTGTCACCCTGATGCGCGGCCGCGGCAACGATGCAACCGACGCGCTGACCGATGCCCAAGCCCTGCCGATCCTGCGCCAGCAGCTGCGCGATTGCGCCACGGGCGTTGAAACCGCCCGCCGGTCTGTGGCCATGGTGATGGCCTATGCCGAGCGCGAAAAGAAAACCGCTGAAAAAATAGCGGCCCAACTGGCCGATCTGGAAACCCGCGCGCTGTCGGCGTTGACCATGGGTCGTGACGATCTGGCAACCGAAGCCGCAGGTGCCATTGCGCAGCTTGAGTCCGAACGCGACACCACCCTGCGCGCCATCGCCACCTATGACAGCGAAATCACCCATCTGCGCGCTATTCTGACCGATGCAGAGGCCCGCCTGCGCGATCTGCAACGCGGCCAGAAACTGGCCATCGCCACCGATCACACGCAGCGCCTGCGCCTGACGACCCCCACAGTCGCCACCGCCAGCCTGGATGAGGCCGAAGCCACCCTGGCCCGCCTGCAAGACCGCCAATCGGCCACCGAGGCCCGCCGTGCCGCCATGGTGGAACTGTCGGCCTCGACCAACGCCGAAGCGATGCGCAACCGCCTGGCGGCTGCAGGCTGCGGTGCCCCCCTGCGTCCTGATGCCGCCGCCGTACTGGAACGCCTGCGCGCCAAAGCGGCGTGATTGTCACCATATAAGCTACAAAGCGTCGCAAATCCGCCCACAACCACAGGCAGTATCACCGCAAGACGGGCATTTGCGCCCCAGACCTGACCGCCTGTAACCCCTAGGAGTGTCACATGAACGACTATACCCCGACCAAACCGTCCGTGGCCTGGAACATGTTCACGTATTTCAACTTTGGCGTCGCCGCTGTGATGATGGCCGGGGGCATCTACTTTCTTGAGGCCAGCTTTGCCGCCAAAGGGTTTTACGCGATGGCCGCGCTGATGCTGGTCAGTTCGACCGCCGCGATCAGCAAATCCATCCGCGATGCCGAAGAAGCCACCCGCCTGCATAACAAACTGGACGAAGCCCGCACCGAACGCTTGCTGATGGAAGTCAACGCGCCCCGCGCCTAAGATCAAATCCAGACCGGGCCGCCCCTGGCCCGGCCTTACGTGACAGGTGCCCCATGTCCCCCTCTGTTCAAAAAACCGCCCGACTCTTTGGGCATCTGGGCTTTGCTGTCTTGTTGACGCTGGGGGTCGCCTGGGCTGCCACCGCAGCCACGATCCACCTTTCGCCGCCGCTTCTGTGGATGGCCTATGCCGGACTGGCCCTTGCGGCGTTGGCCGCGCTGACCGCCCGCCTGCGCAGCAGCCGCGCGTCATGGGCGGTTATGGCCATCGCAGCTATGGCGGTGGCGGGCTGGTATCAAACCATCTGGCCCAGCCAAACCCGCAACTGGGCCGCCGAAGTGGCGCATGGGGTCAGCTATGATCGCGCGGGCGACCTTGTCACCCTGCACAATGTGCGCAACTTTCTGTGGACCAGTGAAACCGATGCTGTCCCCGCGTGGGAGGACCGCACGTACGACCTGACCCAACTGGCGTCGGTCGATATGCTGACCTCGGTCTGGGACAGCCCCGACATCGCGCATCTGATCGTCAGCTTTGGCTTTGACGACGGCCGACACGTCGCCTTTTCAGTCGCAATCCGCAAAGAGGCGCATGAAAGCTTCAGCACCATCGGCGGGTTCTTCCGGCAATTCGAACTGGTGCTGAATTTGGCTCACGCTGGACACCTCCACCTGGAAAGTGGTGGCAATGCTACGCCCCTACTGCGAGAAAAACCATGGGCAATCACGCAGTGGCCACAACGAAAAAGACCCCGCAAGCGGGGTCTTTTGACTAACAAAGTGCGTTCAGCCCATTACAGCTTTTGCGCTTGCATGAAG
>CAZCFC010000258.1:0-4520 GCA_964497815.1 uncultured Cypionkella sp. | reverse complement strand
TTCACCGCCCCATTCACCGCACGGCGCAGCAGGGTGTTGATGATCATCTGAATAATCTTGTTGAAATCCATAACCTTGACCTCTTAATCTTCGAACAGTTCACTTTGCCCGGTTTGGGCCTCATCGTCCTCACTTGTCACCGCCAAGGCCCCCGGCAAGGGCCGGCTGTCCAGCAATCCTGCTGCGCGAAGCTCTTTCAGGCCCGGCAGATCGCGGGCGGATTCCAGACCGAAATGGTCCAGAAAATGCTCTGTCACCACAAACGTCACCGGGCGGCCCGGTGTCATGCGGCGGCGGCCCAGACGTATCCAGTCCAGTTCCATCAACTGATCCACCGTGCCACGGCTGACGGCGACACCCCGGATTTCTTCGATTTCGGCGCGTGTCACGGGCTGATGATAGGCCACAATCGCCAGGGTTTCGATCGCCGCGCGTGACAGTTTGCGCTGTTCCTCCGACTCTTTTTGCATCAAATGCCCCAGATCGGGGGCGGTGCGGAAGGCGTAGGCGTCACCCACGCGCACCATCTGCACCCCCCGCCCTTCGTAGCGGCGGCGCAGGGTGACCAACGCCTCGGCCGGATCACAGCCATGCGGCATCCGGGTGATCAATTCGGCCAGCGTGACCGGCGCGGCTGATGCAAACAGGATGGCTTCGACCATGCGTTCCTGGTCGCCCATCGGTGGGGCCTCGAACAGCGATTTTTCAAGCGGCTGGGTCATGGTGGCTTGGTCCGGCGGATCATCAGCGGTGCGAAAACCTCGCCTTGCCGGATGTGAACCTGACCGCGCTTGGCCATTTCCAGAACTGCCGCAAAATGGGCAGCGGTGGCCGATCTGCGCCGGGCGGGGCTGGCATCCCAGCCGTCGGGCAGAAAGCTGGTCAGATCAGACCATTCACCGACATAGCCCAACAGCCCCCGCAGCCGCTCTAGCGCCTGCTCCATCGTGTAAACGTTTTGCCGATCAAAGGCATAGGGGCGAAATTCATCCTTGGTGCGAATGCGGGCATAGGCGCGCATCAGGTCCAGCAAGGTTGCGCCATAGGTCACTTTCACCCGGCGCGTCACGTCTTCGGGCAGGCCGCGCGCAAAGAAATCGCGGCCCAGTTGATCACGCCCCATCAAACGGGCAGCGGCCTCGCGCATCGCGGACAGACGCTCAAGCTGGAAGGCAAGATGCGCCGCAAGATCTTCGGCCGAAGGGCCAGCTTCGCCCGGTTCCGGGGGCAACAGCAGGCGCGATTTCAGGAAGGCAAGCCATGCCGCCATCACCAGATAATCAGCGGCCAGTTCAATGCGCAACGCGCGGGCACGTTCAACGAAGATCAGGTATTGCTCGGCCAGTTGCAGCACGGAAATGCGGCGCAGATCAACCTTTTGGGTGCGCGACAGGGTCAGCAATAGGTCCAACGGCCCTTCGAAGCCATCCACATCGACAATCAGCGACTCATCCGCCAACCGCTCTGCCGGCGTGCGGTTCAGCGTGCCCCAATCACCTGTATCGCTGTCAGCCATGTGCGAAATCGCCCCAGAGTGCCGCAAATTCGGCTTCTGTGGCGGCGATGTCAAGGACATCAGGCGCGTGACGTTGGGCCAAGGCCGCAGAGGCGCGGCCTTGGGTGGCCGCCGTCATATCGCCTGCGGCGGTGGCAACCGATTGCATTTCGGCCAGATCGCCACTGCAATGCAGGGCGATGTCACAGCCAGCCACCATCGACCGCGCGGTCCGGTCCGCCAATGTGCCCGACAGCGCCTGCATGTTCAGATCATCTGTCAGCAGAAGCCCTTGAAAACCAATGTCTTCCCGGATGACCTTGATCATGGTGGGCGATTGCGTGGCGGGCAGATCGTCATAGGCGGAAAACACGATATGCGCCGTCATTGCCATCGGCAGATCGGCCAACGCACGAAAAGGGGCGAAATCCTGCGCGGTCAGCTGGGTGCGGCTTTCGGTGACGGTGGGCAGATCCTTGTGACTGTCAGATTGCGCCCGGCCATGGCCCGGCATGTGCTTGACCACAGGCAGCACCCCCATCGCCAGATGCGCATCGGCCACGGCGCGGGCAACCTTGATCACCGTGTCCAGATCCTGCCCATAGCAGCGATTGCGCAGGAAAGGGTGGGTCAGGGCCGACGCCACATCGGCCACAGGGGCGCAATTGGCATCAATCCCCACGGCGCGCAATTCAGCGGCGATCAGCATCGAGCGGAGCGCCATCGCGCGCGGGGCCGCGGCCCCTGCCCGTTCCACGGTGTCCAAAGGCGGCAACCACTCACGCCAGTGGGGGCGGCGCAGGCGCTGGACGCGGCCGCCTTCCTGATCAATCAGGATCGGCGCATCGCGGCCCACAGCGGCGCGCAAATCCAAAGTCAGCGCCCGCAACTGATCGGGGTTTTCGACATTGCGGGCAAAGATGATAAAGCCGAAGGGATTGTAATCACGGAAGAAGTCACGCTCGGCTGCGCCCAGAACGGGGCCTTCACAACCGAAAACCGCGGCCCCTTTGCCGATCATCGTTGTGACACCGGAATGCAAGAAGCGTTCTCGGCCAGCAAGGCGGCGCAAAAGCGGCGGGCCTCGTCTTCGCCCTCAAAACCATGCGCGCGCAGCCGGTAAAAGGTGCGACCGGCGCTTTGCGCGGCTTGAACCACCATGGCCTTGCCGGTGATCAGTTCGGCAAAACGGCTTTGCAGATTTGTCCATTCGCCACGCGCGGCGGCTTCGTCATCAAAAGCGCCCAACTGCACAAGGCGGGTGCCGGCAACGATGGTGGCGGGGTCAATTTCAATCGGAGCCACGGCAGCAGCCACCTCTTGCACATCCGGAACGTCGGTAGCCGCCGGCGCGTCGGCACTGGCTGCCGCCGGGCGGGCCTTGGGGCGCAGCGATGCCACGGCGGCGGGCGCCGCCATATCCATGGCGGCCACATCGGCACCGGGCGCTTCGGTCAGCGGCGAAAGTGGCTCGCCACCATCGGCCAGGGCTGCGGCCAAAGCGGCGGCCACGGCGTCTTCCTGCGTGGCAGGCAACACCTCTTCAACGGCAACCGGCGCGGCGGCGATTTCCACCGGAGCATCAATCGGGGGCAATTCAGGCAGATCGGCACTGGCCATCACCGTTTCGGCCAACACTTCGGTTCCAGCTTGGGGCAAGGCCGCCAAAACAGCCATACCGGCCTCATCCTCAAGCGCAAGCTCGGCACTTTTCGGGGCAAGCGTCAGGGTTTCCGGGACAGGCCGCGCAATCCCAGAGGCCGCAACCGCGTTCACCGACAGGCCCTGGTGCATCGTCACTTCGCCACCGGGGTTGTCCGGCGAAATCCGCAACGGACCTTCCAGCGCGCGCACCACGGGGATGCCCGACACATCGCGCACCGCCAACTTGTAGCCCCAGATGCCAAGCCCGATGATCAGGGCCACCGAACAGACCGCCCCGGCCAGATTGACCAAACGATTGAACCGCCCCCCATGGGAAGCAGCATAACCGCCTTCGAAATCATCGAATTCCACGTCCGCCATGCTTTGCCTCGTGCGTTTGGGCGATACGTGCCGCCCCCGCTTGTTCTTTGCCTGCCTTGATCGGTGGGGTTGCTTAGCGCATTTCCTCAACCGGAGTGACGCCAAGGATACCCAAGCCGGATGAAATCACAACGCCCGTCGCCCGCGCCAGCGCAACTTTTGCGGCAGATGTTGCTGCATTGCCCTCTTGCACGAAACGAAGCGTGGTGTCGTCGTTGCCCTTGTTCCACAATCCATGGAATTCCGAAGCCAATTCATAGAGGTAAAACGCCACGCGATGCGGCTCATTCCCTTTGGCGGCAATCTCGACCAGACGGGGCCATTCTGCCAGTTTCTTGGCCATCTCGATTTCGGCCGGATGCGACAGGATCGCCAGATTGGCGCGTGCCAAAGCGGCATCGCTGCAATCAATGCCCGCCTCACGCGATTTGCGCAGCACCGAGTTGATGCGGGCATTGGCATATTGCACGTAAAACACCGGGTTGTCTTTCGACTGCTCCAGCACCTTGGCGAAATCGAAATCCAGCGTCACGTCATTCTTGCGCGTCAGCATCATGAAGCGGGTGACATCCGCGCCCGCCTGTTCGACCACATCGCGCAGCGTCACGAAAGTGCCTGCGCGTTTGGACATCTTGAACGGTTCGCCGTTCTTGTACAGCTTGACCAGCTGCACCAGCTTGATATCCAGCGGCACGCGGCCATTCGACAGCGCCGACACGGCCGCCTTCATGCGCTTGACATAGCCACCGTGATCGGCGCCGAAAATGTCGATCAGTTCATCAAAGCCGCGCTGTACCTTGTTGAAATGATAGGCAATATCGGGCGCGAAATAGGTCCACGAGCCATCCGATTTCATCACCGGGCGATCCACGTCATCGCCATGCGCGGTGCTGCGGAACAGGGTCTGAACGCGCGGCTCCCAGTCCTCAAGCGTCTTGCCCTTTGGCGGCTCCAGCGTGCCTTCATAGATCAGGTCCATGTCGCGCAGGGTCTGGATGGC